>CALBXO010000086.1 GCA_937890335.1 uncultured Pseudomonadota bacterium
GGCGGCGCGGGAGGCCAGGGCGCGGCTGGCGGTGAGCCGGGGACCGGTGGCGCCTTTGGCGCGGGCGGAGGTGGCGCCGACGATGGTGGCCCAGGCGGGCGCGGTGGCAACGGCGGTCGCGGCGGTCGCGGCGGCTGCGGCGGCGGAGGTTCTGGCGGCGTGAGCTACGGCATCTTCAACGGACCGGGCTCCTCGGCCAACATCGACGGAAACAGCTTCAGCATCGGCGAGGGCGGCCCCGGTGGCGCCAGCTGCGGTCTCCGCGGCGGCTCGGGCGCCAACTCCACAGTCGGCCCCTGACCGTCGGCGCTGGGAAGTGCGCGGCGGGCAGATGACGCCCGTCGCTCCCAAGGTGCGTCGTTCGGTTCCCAGCCGTCTGGCCAATTGCCCACAAGCCCCTGGAAGCCCGGGTCGCGCAGCTCCGAGCCAGCAGGCCCTCAGTCCCATTCAAGGCGACGGTACAAAAGCGCTCGCGAGGCGGTTGGGCGCAGGCCGGGCGGCCACGCCGGGGCAGGTCAGAGATGACCGCCGCGCAATGAGATGTCGTACGCCGTGAGGCGATCCGGCTGGACCACGAGCAGCTCGCCCGCCAGCGGCGCAATGGCGGACACACCCGTGGTGACCGGGATCTCGTGCACCGCGACGGCAGCCTGGCCTCGCGGCGCGTCAAACAGCACCAGGCGGCTCGTGATCGCCTCCTGGTCTCCGACCTGCGTGAACTCATTGCCGAGCACCATCGCCATCGAGTCACCAAGACCAACCAATCCCCACTCGAACCGCTTGTCCCCAGCGGGCCCTGCGATCTGGATGCTCTGCCGATCCACCAGCACGCCGTCGTCGGTCAGTACGCCGCTGACCAGGTACGTCCCGCCATCGGAGCCGGAGTCGGAAGTGGGTCCATTGAGGTAGAAGATACGGTCGTCGGAAAAGCTCACGCCCACGACGTTGATCGACACGCGCTTTACGGGATCGTCGATGTAGTGATCGCCTGCGGGACGTTGCTGCGGTGTAAAGACAAGTCCGTCCTCGCGGGCCGGCCCTTCACCTGTATGGTCCGGATCGTCGTTGTTTCCGCCGCCGGGCGCTGCGCTCAGGGCCACGCCGTAGGCGTCGTCGAGCAGGTCGTCGAGCTCGCGCTCAAACGCGCTCAGCGAGCGCACCTGGAGCCCGTTGAGACCGCTGGCGATGTAGATCTTGTCCGACGCTCGGTCAATCTCGATGTCGTGCGCCTGAATCTGGTACTGCGCGAGCACGAACGGCTCGGTGGCGAGCTCTCGGTCTTCGTGCTGCGCGTAGACGACAAGGGCGCAGCGGGCGGCCACCATCAGGTAGCGCCGGTCCTGCACCGTGGCGGAATCCATCGCGGCCATGTCCGTCAGCACGAAGTCCTCGCCGGCGCTCGCGTCGCACCCAGATTGACGCGCGAGACCCGGCGCCGACGCGTCGTCCACATAGGGCGTCGCTTCCCTGGATGAGCTGCCGCCCACCGCCTCGGCGAGCGGGACAAAACGGACCTCCTGCGCGTCGTAGACCATCGCGATGGTCGCCGACTCTTCGGCCACGGAGTTCGCGCTCAAACCCATCACCGCGAAGCTCGTAAGCGCCCCCTGTGTGGGCAAAGTGAAGGGGAAGATCTGGGATTCGCCGCCGCCGATGACACGCAGCTTGAACGCGTTGCCGCCGGTCTGCTCCAGGGTCGTGATGACGCCGCCGCGCGCCTCGACCAAGGGCCGGGCAGCGACCTCGGGCCCTGCGGTCTCGTCCACGACGCGGGAGCTGACTTCGCCGGAACAGAAGGACGCGCGCGTGGCCGCGTCAAACTTCGGGTCAATGCAGTCGGTGGAGATCTCGTCGAAGGCGTCGGGGAAGACGCACGCGCCAGCTCCGGAGGCGAGCGCTACAACCAGGCACAGGCCGATGCCGCGAGACATCCGGTGCAAACGTGTCATGAGAGACCTCAACGGTTCCGCCCCGTCCCATCGCAGGACCAGCGACAGGTAGCAGGTGCAACGCCCATACCAACGCCTCTGCGCCCGTCAACACGGTCAGCATCGGGCGGCAAGCCGGCGCAGCCTCAGATCTCTGACGGGTCTCGGGCCACCGCTGCCAGAAAACCGAGGGGTTACTGACAGCCTCGGACCACAAGGATCAGCAGGAACATCATTCCCATCAGCACAGCCACCGTCCACAAGGCCTTGCGGTCCTGCTTTTGACTCTGCTTCTTCTGTCGATTGCGCTTCCTGGCCATGTACTCGGTCAGCTCGGGTCAGTGGTGTGGGACAATGCTACACGGACTCACCGACGGGACCAACCCCCGGACGGCCCGCTGGCCTCAACTGGAGCAGCTCCCCTGGCCGAGCTGCAGCCTTCAGGCTACCAGACCATTTGCACGCCGACCCACCGGGGGCCAACCTGAAGGCTGACGGCTCCGCGATCGGATGCCTCCGGCGTCTCCAGGACAAAAAGCCAGACCGTCAACGCCGCACCAACCGTCGCGCCGCGTACAGAGCGATGGAGGTTCCGGCGAAGGCGCGCCCGGAGTCCGTGGCGTCGGCGAAGGCCGCAGGATCGCGCCGAACGACGGGATCGCGGGCTTCGGACAGCGCGTTGTCAGCCAGAAGGCCGAGCCCCACACCGCCAGCCGCCGTTGCGAGCGTCCCCGCGAGACTGATCCACGTCCAGTAGCGCCCGGCGGGGTTCAGCGACACATCCACGACGATCTCCTTGCCGGCCTCGAGCACCACATCACGCTCGTAGTCTCCGTACCCCTCGGCCGCGACGGAGATCTCGTAGGCGCCAACCGGATGTGCCGCCTGGTACGGCGTCTGCCCAACGACGACACCGTCGATTCGCACGATCGCACCCGATGGTCGGCTCGCCACATCGACCAAGCCAACCTCCTCACCGTTGCCCGTCCTGGCCTGGAGGTTTCCGAGTCGCTCCAGAGTCCGTTCCAGACGGTCGCGAAGCGCGTCGTCCGGGCCCAGTTCCAGGGCCTTTTCGTAGTAGGCGACGGCCTTGTCCAGGTCTCCGGCGTACTCAAACGATCGGCCGGCGTTGTAGGCCAGAATCGTGTTGGGGTCGTCCAGGAAGGCCAACTCAAATGCGCGGGCGGCCTTTGTCCACATGCGGTCCGCGAAGAACTCGAGCCCGAGCTCGTAGAGCACCTCCGGGTCTACGGCGCCCTCGCAGCTCAGCGCCAACTCGCCGCGGACACGGCGCGTGCGATCGGCGGCCTGGTCCGCTGTGATCACCGTGGCGCGCGGGGCGGCCGCTGCGGCGTCGAGCGCGGTTCCCGCCGCGTTGCACTGCCCAGCGGCGATTCGCGCAGCCGCGAGCTCCAGGTAACCGAGGTCGGTGGGGCCCAGCTGGAGATAGCCCTCCATCAGCTCGGCGGCCTGGAGGTACTGGCCCTGCTCGGAGGCGCTCGCAGCCGAGGCCCGCAGCTGAATCTGGGCCGCGGTCTCGTCCGCCCGCGCGCCATCCTGCGCGTGCGCGGCGAAGACAAAGAACAACAGGACGAACACGCCCGACAGGGCTGAGGCATGACTGCGCATGCCGAGACGTTAGCCCGAATGGAACTGGAGAGAAAGGCGGGTTGCGTGGCGGAAGGTTGACCAGAAGGGAGCGCGGTATGGTACAGATTTGGGGAAGGCGTCAAGTTTGGAGAGGCGAGCTCATGGCGCGAACGGCGCTCGGTATTCTGGTGGTGTGTGTGATGGTGGCGGCGTCAGCAACGGCGACGGCCAGCAACTACTACCTCACAGACCTTGGCAGGTTTGACACGGCACAGGTCGTGAAGTTCCGCGACGCCGGGGTCCAGACCACTGAGCAGGTGCTCGAATCGAGCTTGACGGAGAAGGCGCGCAAGCTCTTGTCGGCCAAGGTCGGACTGACCGAGGCGCAGGTGCTTGCACTGGCCCAGGACTGCGAGTTGATGCAGATCAACGGCGTGGGTCCAAAAGCTGTGACCCTTCTGCGCGCAGGTGGCGTCAAAAGCGTTGCCGACCTCGCCGGCCGAAAGGCCGCCGACTTGTTGCCCCTTCTGGCTGCCGCGAACAAGCGGGAAGGGTTCACGGACACGGATCCAAGTTTGGATCTCGTCCAGTACTGGATCGAAGAGGCAAAACGGGTGCCATACCACCTGAAGTGACCTCGACAAGGTGAGAGGCCAACGCGAGCGCGGCAGGATGCCGCGCGGCCCGACACCAAAGCAGCCCGCAGACGCGGGCTCGACAGGAGGCAAGGATGCCGTTCCTCACGCGGGCGCAAGCCATCTATTCGCGGGGCGAAACCGTCACCGCAGTCATCACTCTCGTGGAGGGTCTCAAACGAGACCCGGACCACGTGGACGCTTTCCGTTGGCTGGTCGACCTGTACTGTGATGAGGTCGAGCATTCCGGCCTCGAGCGGGACATCGTCGCGGTGTTTGAGGCCTGTCCGGACCCGAACGGCGTGTACGCCTACGTGTTCAAGAGGCTCGCACGCGGTGGGCGGCGGCGCCTGCTGCGACAGCTGGACAAATCCCGCCGTGAGGCCGCTTCCAAGCGGGGCATTGAATTGGCCCCGTGGACGCCCGAGACCGACGAGTTGGCCTTCCTCCACCCGCCGCAACAACCCGTCGAGATGCGGGCGGCGCAAGCTGAACCGGAGCTCGTCGCTGCCTACGTCAACCAGAGTTTCCAGGCCCTGCAGGAGATCGACGCGAGTTGGGACGGGCAGGGCGTGGGCGCATTCCACGGCGACCTGGGTGGGGGCATCGGCGGGTTCGCCTCTCCGTCGCCTCCACCGGCCTTTGCTCCGGCCCCCGCGGCGCAGCCCGCGCGAGCTCCCCATGGAGCCGCCCCGTGGTTCGTCGACCGTCGTCCCGCTGCGGAACAGACCGGCTTCCCAACCCCCGGCGCCCCCGCGCGGCCCGACAGCGAGCCGGCGGAGACGTGGGAGGAGGCTGTCCATCCGGCGCTGGTCGGGCGTCCATGGGAGCCCCCACAGCGTCGCACCGAACCGCGCTCCGGCGACGAGCACGAAGTGATCAGCGGCTCCTGGAGGAGAGAGGGCGGCGCCCACGACTCTTTTGTCTCCACCGGTAGCTTCCCGGCGGTGAGCCCCGTGGTCGGAATGGACTGCTCCCGCCCGCTTCGCAGCGGGCGTCGAGCGGCGCCCGAGGACAAGCCGACCACCCGCCGCGTACTCGTCCTCGTCGCGGTCGCCATTGGACTGGCGATCGCCGCACTGGCGGTCTACCGCGGGGTGACTTTGGCCACCGCTCGGTCCGCGGTCGGCGGCACGACGCAGGCAGCCACCTCCTTTGACCTGGACGCGCTCGAGATCAACGAGGGCGAACTTGCGGCAGCAGCGGACCGGGATCCCGACTCCGAGGCGGTGGCCGCTCGTCTGGCATGGACGCGCAACCTCCGCGCCTGGCTCATTGGCACCTCCTCGGTCGCGGCCCCTGCGGTCGGCGGCGACTCCGACGCGCAGGCTTGGGCCCATGGGGCGGCCGTCCTCGGCCTCCTCGCCTCGGGAGACCCCGACAGCGCCGGAAAGCTGCTGCCAGAGTTTCTCATCGCCTCGCGCGCAGCCGGCGTCGAAGCCGGCCTCGGGGCGTGGCTCCAAGGCGAGATTTCGTCCGCGCGCGGAGAGCCCAGCGCGGCCCGCAGTGCCTACGCCGAGGGTGTCGCGTCTGGATTCGTCCCCGCACATGTCGGTGCGATCGACGCCTGCCTGCGCCTGGGGGACAGCGCCTGCGCGCGCAAAGCCATCGACAGGCTCGCCAAGATCGCGCCCGAGCATCCCGCGGTACCCACGGGGCACGCGGCAGTGGCTGCGCTGGACACGATTGTCCGCAGCCCACTCGACGAAGAATTGCCCGGCCTGACGGCCGCCGTTCCTTTCACCAAGGACCGACGGCTCGCGCGCTGGCTCGTGATCACGGGCGCCAAGGACGCGCCCGAGCTGCGTCCGGGAGACCTGGATCACTTTCCGCTCCTGCAGGTCAGCGAGGCGCGCAGACTCCTGCGCGCCGGACTTCCAATGGAAGCGGCGGCGGTCATGAAGGGCTTTGACCGGGAGCGAGTGACGCCGGGGCTCCGAACCGCCTTCGGAATGCTGGCGGCCCGTGGATTTGCCGCTGCCGGCCGGCCGGATCTCGCGCTCGAGTACGTGGCCGCGATTCCGGAAGGACGTACGGCCGCAGATTTCGTCGCCGACCACCCGGAGGAAGCGCTGGCTCGCGCCGACCTGCTGGGAGACACTGGAAAATTGTCCGACGCGCGCGCCATCCTCGCGGAGCTGCTTGATCATGTGCTCCTCGGCGCGGAAGCGCGGGTGGTTGCGCTGCGCTTGCACCTCGCGGAGGGACGCGTCGAGGACATGCGGCGGCACGTGGACCGGCTGGGTCGCCACCGCGGGGCGCTGGTTGGCAGCGCGCTGGTGGACCTCTACCAGGGCCTCCCCGAGTCTGCGGCTGCGCGCCTTGGGCCCTCCACACCGGGAAGTCTGCCCGACCCGGCGATTCAACCCAGGCTCCACGGCCTCGAACTTCGGGCGCGCCTGCTGACCCTGGCTGCGAATGACAGGCGCTCTGAGGCACTCCGGCTGATGGAGTCGACACCGGTCCCCGCAGCGCTCAGGGCGCGCGTCCTCGGACCCACCGATGGCGCCGCCGATCTCGAGCGGGCCATCGCCGCCGCCCCCACACGCCTGGATGACTTGGTGGACATTGCCACTGTGGCCCTCGATGGCGGAGACCTGCAGACCGCGGAGAAGTGGGCGAGCCTGGCGCAGTTGGCGTGCCCGGCCCACGCGGAAGCGCATTTGATTCTGGCGCGAGTGCGCCTCGGTGGCGGCCAGGCGGACAAGGCCGCCGTCCATTTGCGCTCGGCGACCCGTGAGCGACCCGACCACCCCGAGCTGGCTGTGCTGCGGGCGGACGCTCTGGCGGCGGGAGGCCACCACGCTCTGGCGATCCAAACGCTGAAGTCGCACCTGGACAAAGCCCCGGGCGACGGGCGTGCCATGGGGCTGCTCGGCGAATCGTACTTCAAGGCCCGCAGGTTCACCCTGGGACGCGACGACCTGAAGGCCCGACTGGGACGTATCGACGCGAAAAAGGACCGGCGCGCTGCGGGAGAGGCCAGGCTCTGGATCGGGCTGCTGTCTGGGTCCACCAAGGGGCGCCAGACAGGGGGCGCCAACCTGCGGCTTGCGCGCAACCTGCTGGACGACCGCCCCGATGTCTTGCTGGCCCTCGGCAACTACGCGCGCGAGCGGGGAGACAACAGCCACGCGATGGAGCTCTACAAGCTGGCGTCCGACGCGCGCGGAGGACCCGCGGCTGCTCACCTTGCGCTGGGAAAGCTCGCCGTCGTTCGAAAAAACCGGCAGTTGGCCAAGCTGGCCTTGGAGCGGTATCTTAGGTCCACACCGGATGGCGATTCGGCGGGCTGGGCCCGTCGGCAGCTCGACCAGTTGGACGACCGTCCAGCGCACTGACAACGGGGTTACCTCGCTTGAATGTCGGCGTCGGCGATACGCTCGATGGCGTGTACCTGCTCGAACAGGAAGTAGGCCGCGGCTCCATGGGAGTCGTCTATCGCGCTACGGACACCGTCCGGCGGGTAGCCGTCGCCATCAAGGTGATGAAGGCCGACACCGCGACCGACGGCCGCTTTCGCAGGTTGTTCCGCCGCGAGGCCCGCGCCATGGCGCGGCTCAACCACCCCGGCGTCATCCAGATCTACGGCTACGGTATCACCCCGGGCGACCGTCCCTACCTCGTGATGGAGTGGGTCAAGGGCCGCGGTCTGCACCAACTCGGTTCCGGACCGATGGCGCTGTCGTTCGTCGTGACCTTGGTCGACCGGGTATTGGAAGCCCTCGCGCACGCGCACGCGCGCGGCGTGATTCACCGTGATCTCAAGCCCGCAAACATCCTTCTCATGCCCGGCGGGGACGAAGGAAAGCTAAGCCGAGGCAGTGTGAAGCTGGTGGACTTTGGCATCGCCAGAGTCTTCGACGTGCTCACCTCGCGGTCGGACCCCAAGCGACTGAGCTTTGCCCAGCTCGCCAAGCGAGGGTTCAACCCCGAGACGCGCCCCTATGAAGTTCGGCTTGAGGGCACGCCGCGGTACATCGCGCCGGAGCTTTACCGCGGGCAGGAAGGGCTGATCTCGCCTGCCAACGACATCTATGCAGTGGGCGTGATCCTCTACGAGTTCCTCTCCGGCCGGCCGGTCTTCGAGGCCGACAGTGAAGCCGTGCTCATGGCGCTCCAGATTCGCGGCGACATTCCGGTGTGCCAGCCGCGCCCTGAGCTCGGGAAGGTTCAACCTCCGCAGCGGCTCCTGGAAGCGATGCTGGCGCCCGACCCTCTGATGCGCCTCGACCACGCCACGGAGGTACGCCGGCGCCTGCTCGAATGGTACCGAACGCAACAGGGTGGCGACGACACAGTCCGAATGCCGACGCGCGCGGAATTGGACGCTGGGGTCCACTCCGACATCTGGGGCCGGGACGACCCACTCAACGAGACCCGCAGCGCCCCCAGCGAAGCGCTCGCCGCCTCAGAACCCGAGATCAACCTGCTGTCGTGGCGCCCCATGCCCATCTACGGGCGCGCGCGTGAGCAGGCCTGGCTTTGGCAACACGTCGAGGCGTTGGCGCCGTCATCAGGGGCCTCCGTGTGCGTCCTCGAGGGCGATCCCGGCATCGGCAAGACCCACCTGGCGCGCTGGTTGGTGGAGACTGCCTACGAAGCTGGCGGCGTGTGCCCCTTGTGGTGCGGCCTGTCGTCCGCGAGCACGCTCGACGCCCTGCGGGCGCTTCTGGACCGACATTTTCATACGACGGGACTGGACTCCGCCCCTGTGGAGAAGCGCCTGCAGCAGTTCCTGACCTACCAGGCAGGGAGCAACGCCCCCTTTGTGGTGCCCATCCAACAGGAGATGTCGCGGCTGGCCGAGCTGCTGCGGCCGCGCAAACACAAGTCGCCGGACCCGCTCCGGCGCGGAACGACCACCACCCTGACCGGCAACCTTGGCGCCGTCGCCTTCGACGTCGGGGAGGAGGTTGCGGCGCTGGTGAGCCGGGTCGTGGAGCGCGCAGGAGCCGCGCGCCCCGTTGTGCTCGTTTTTGACGGGATGGAGAGCCAGCACGCGGAGGGCGTGTTCCGGCTGGTCGATCACGTGATGCGAAACAACCGGGCGCGACCGTTTCCCGTGGTCGTGATCATCACGGCGGTCCGCGGCGTCATGGATGGGCTGCGCGGCAGCGCACGCAGCGCGCTCGACTACCTGGTCGGGACCGAGCAGGTCAGCCGATTGGTCCTCGATCCCATCCAGGCGTCGGAGACCCTCGGGCTGTTGTCGCGGTACGAATCGCTGACCATTGAGCAACGGCAGCACATCGTGCAGCGCGCAGAGGGCAACCCTCTATTTGCGCTGGAGCTCGCCGGTCACGCGCTCCGCGTGGAGATGTCCGACAGCAGCCCGGACCTGGCGCTGGCTACCCCGGAGGGCATCCGCGACCTGTGGCGCCGTCGGGTGATGATCATGGCCTCCAGATCCCGAGTCGGGACGGCCGCCATTCGGGTGTTGGAGATGGCGGCCGTACTGGGGTCGCCGCTGTGGCTGGACCTGCTCAACACAGCATGGCAGGCCCCGGAGCTGCAAAAGCACCGTCACGGGTCGGATGACGTTCTCTCGTCGTGGGACGTGTGGATCGACGCCGACGTCCTCGTTGAGGACGCCGGCGGCGTATACTTCCGTCACGCGATGCTGCGCGACACCCTGCTGGACGACATCAGCGGCACGACCAGGGCCATGGAGTTCAACGCGGCCGCCGCGCGCGCGCGACGGCAGTTGGACCTCGCGCGGACCCCTGGTGACTGGCTCCGGCTCGCGGATCATCTCTGCGCCGCGGGCAAGCCGGTGGACGCCTGGCCATTCGCCCTCGGCGCGGCGCAGCACCTCTTGCTGGCCGGTGAACTGGACGCCGCCCGTCGCGCGTTTGAGATCTGCGACAGCATTCTGGTCGCCACCGGCGGGGACGAGAACGACCCCCGCCGCGAGCACGTCGATGTCGGCGTCGCTCAACTGTCCTGGCGCCTCGGCGACCGGGCGGAAGCGGAGCGACGTGCTCTGGGTCTGTGCGAGAGGGCGCAGCGCACCGGCGCCATGCGCCAACTCGGACGCGGCGAGCTACTGCTCGCTGAGTTGGCGCTGCACGGCGACTCGACGGGGAGGGCGTCCGAGCTGTTCGACCGCGCACTCGGGAGGTTTGAGACTTGCGCGGACAAGGCCGGACTCGCCGATTGCTACACAGGGATCGGGCGCCTGGCGCTGCGCGGCGGTCGCGTCGACGTCGCGCGGCGAAACCTGCGACAGGCCGAGCAGATGATGGCCGAAAGCAACAACCATGAGGGCGTTGGACAGGTGCAGCTGCTGCTCGCCGAGACGTGCGAGGCCGACGGGCACTTCCAGGCGGCCGAGAATCACCTCGCGGCGGCGCGAAGCGCTTTCGAGCGCGCCGGCAACCCGCTGGGGGAGGCCCGCGCGGTCAGCGAACTGGGTCACATCGCCCAGGCCAAAGGCGAAATGGCTGCGGCCGAGTCCATGTTTGAGGTGTACCTCGAGAAGGCCGAGTCGATGGGCGACATCCCCGCCGCAGCGCAGGCGCGCGCAAATCTCGCCCACGCCCGACTCCGATTGGGGCAGACCGAGAGCGCCGTGGAGCTCTTGCTCCAGAGTCGGCAGGCCACAGCTGATCTCAACGATCTGACCTCGTTGGCGATCGTCGAAGCGATCCTGGCCCTCGCGCTCGCGCGGCTCCAGCGATGGGGAGATGTCACCGAGGTCTTCACGTCCAGCGTCGCCACGGTCCACGATCTGGAGATCTACGACATCGACGTCGCCGAGAGTCTGGAGCTCACTGCCGACGCGCCCGGCGCCCGTGACGGGCTGGGCCCGACCTTCGTGGTCCTCTTGGAGGAGGCGTCGCGCCAGTGGCGCAACCTGGGCAACATCGAGCGCGCCCACAAATTGCTCGCCCGGCATTCCGGCCGCTGACCGAGACTACGGGGCGTTCATGCAGCAGCGGAAGCCCAGCGCAGGCGTGGAGCTCAAGGCGCGCGGCGGGTTTGTACAGGCCAGCAGCAGGGAACTTGTGTCCTGGTAGGAGCCGCCCACCGCAGTGATGCCAGCCTCTCCCGTGTCCACGATCTCGAGCAGGTTGCCCGACATGTCGTGGGTTCCGTAGGGCTCAAACACACACGCGGACAGGCTCCCGGTTGTGGCGACCGCCCCGGCGTTGTTGCAGCGTCCGGGCTCGAACTGGCTGTTGCTGTACGGATAATAGGTCCGCTCCGGTCCACCGCACCCGATCTGCCACTCGTCCAGAGTGCACAACCGCTTGCCGGCGGCGCCACACGCGGCGGCCGCTGCGTCGCGGTCCACCTGTCCCCAGGGGCGGACACCGGCGCGCGAGGTTGCGCGCGAGGAGTCCCCACCGGGGGTTTGATCCGTGGCGTCAGGGCGAGAGGCCTCATACTGATCGATGCAATAGGCCGCGACCTCGCCGGCGGCAGGCACGGAGGCCATTCCGATGGGACAGTTGCCCTGCGGGTTGCCGTTGTTACCCCCGTTGTTTCCGCCGTTGTTGCCGCCGTCGGGGGTGCCAACATCCGGATCACCGTTGTTGCCGCCGTTGTTGCCGCCGTTGTTGCCGCCGTTGT
>CALBXO010000087.1 GCA_937890335.1 uncultured Pseudomonadota bacterium
GACATCGTTGTTGAGCAGGCTGTCCTCTGCGCCGAGGAGATGATCCGCGATGCGGGCGTGGAGCTCACCGAGTTCTGGCTCGACGACGCCGAGCGCGGCCACCTCGCGCAGCGCAGCGTTCGCAAACGCCCAGACTTGCTGGCCTGCGCGTTGCGCGGCCTGCGTACCGATGCCAAACGTTCCGCTGCGCCGGGTGCTCATGTCCGTCTGCGACTCGGACGGATCGTCTGCATCTTCCACAAGCCGAACGAGGTGCCCGCGGTCCACCAGGGTCTTGAGATGATCCGGCGTGACCTCGTCCAGAACCGCCTCGACAAGGGATTGGCTGAACGAAGCACCCAGCAGAGCGCATTGTTGCAGGGCGCGGCGCACCGGGAGGGGGAGCCTGTCGATGCGGATGCGCAAGAGGCCCTCGACGGTCGTGGGTACCCAGTGCTCGTCGTCCTCCACGGTCGTCTCGAGCTGCACCACCGCGTCGCGCGGCTCCGTGACACCACGTTCGGCGAGGAGCTCGACCAGCTCCTTCAGGAAGAGCGGGTTGCCACCGGCCCGCGCGAGCAACGCGCCGGTGACGGTCTCGTCCTCGGTGAGCTCTTCCGGCAGCAGCGCACGGGCCAGGGCCCGGGCTGCGGCAGGGCTGAGCTCGTCCAGATGCTCGCGCGTCACGTACTCGCTGCCGAGCAGCGTCGTCCAGGGCCCCCACGGATTCTCGGGAGGCAGGCCGGTCAGGACAAAGAAGACCGAGGCCTCCTCGTCCTCCTCCAGGTAGTCGGCGAGAAAACCCAGCGTGGATGGGTCGGTGCGCTGAAGATCCTCCAGCGCGAAAACAAGCGGGCGCGAGGCCGACATGGCGCGCAGGAACTGGCACAGCGAGCGGAACATCACCGCTTTGCGGTTGGACGGGTCGAGGGCCTCCACCGTGTTGCCGCCGGTGCGCAACCCCAACAGGAACCGCAGCGTGTCTTCCACAAAGGTCCGATCGCGGCCACCGAGATGGGCGAGGACGTTCTCGCAGATCTCCCCCAGGCTCTTGAGCGCCGCGCGCAGATCCGTGTCGGGGCCGATGCCCATCATGTCCAGCAGCAACCGCGTCAGCGACGCGTACGCTGTGTTCGTGTCGTGCAGATCGGCGACGCCCCGGAACACGGAAACCTGGTGTTTGCGCCCGCCGCGAATACCGCCCAGAAACTCGCTGAGGAGGGTGGACTTGCCCACACCTTGCTCACCGGTGACGAGGATGCCGCGGACCCGGCCGGCCAACCGCGCCTCTGCGTAGGATTCACGCAGCGCCTTGAGCGCCAGCTCACGGCCGAACATGCGGTGGTAGGCGTGGCTGACAGCCTGCAGCTGCTCTCGCGTGCTCTTGGGCGCCACGAGCCGGTGGGCGTTGAGCTGGAGCTCGCCGTCGTCGAGCTCGACGGTCACTTCCGTCACCGCCTCCGTGACAAACCTGCCGCGGACACGACGCACCACGCGACCGCCCATCAGGACCTCGCGGCCCATCCCGGCCCGCGCCAACGCCTCGGCCAGGTACAGGCCGCCGTAGCCGACCTCGTCCTCGTCGTAGTGCCAGTCAAAGCGCGCCGGGGCCGACTGGGTCTGATCGTCGGCCAGTTGCTGCTCCACCACCGCGGAGCCAAGAATGAGGCCCGCCGACACGCCGAGCGGCGACTCGAGGTTGAGGTTCATCGCCTCGACCGCCTCCACCAGGTCGCACGCGAGCGACACCCCGCGCTCCGCGACGTTCTCGCTGGCCACCGGCAGGCCGAGCACCAGGGAAAAGCCCCCCTCACCAACCCGGTCCACCAGCGCGTGGTTCTTGTACGCGATGGCCTCGACCAGGCGGATGTAATCCATGAGGATCTGACGCCATTGATCACCGTCTACAACGCCGCGCAGCGTGTTGAACCCGCGGACGTCCCCGGCGAGTATGACAACCTCGCGGCGCTCGGCCTGCACGACGTCGCCGTCCCCTTCGCGCAGATCGACGATGCGCGTGAGGTTCGTGTCGGTCATGGCAATCTGCGTGCGCTGTGACCGCTTGACCGGAGCCTCGGTGATGGGCTGCATCGGCACGAGATCCGAAATCTTTGCCTCGTCGTCGGCACCCGCCAGCACGGGACTTGTGGGGTTGGTGACCTCCGCTCCCGAGCCTGGCTTGGTGAACGCCGCGTGGGGGTCGCGCGTCGGGGCATCCGGCGCGGCGGCCTCGACCTGTTGCACAAACCCGGAGAGGGTCACGCTGTCCGCAATGTCGCCACTGGCAAACAGGGAGCGGGTGGCGGCCACCTGGAACGCCCGCGCGGACTCGAAGCGCGCCTCGGGATCCTTCGCCAGGGCCTGCGCGAGGACCGCTACAGTTGTGTCAGAGACGGACTCCCTGAATGAGCGGATGTCGGGGATCTGGGCTTCGATGACGCGTTCGAGAGTGTCCCGCGTGTCCGTGAACTCGAACATCGGACGACCGGCCAGCATCTCCCACAACACGCCTCCGAGCGAAAACACATCGGAGCGGGCATCGACCACTTCGCCGCGCGCCTGCTCCGGGGACATGTAGACCACCTTGCCCTTGACCTCATCCCCCTTGTCCACGGACGTGGTCGCCTTGGCGATGCCAAAATCCAGCAGCTTGGCGCCGCCATCCGTGCTGATGAGAATGTTCTGGGGCGAGACGTCGCGGTGCACGATGCCGAGGGCGCTGCCGAACTCGTCGGCCTTCCGATGTGCGTAGTCCAGGCCCTTGGCGATCTCGATGGCGATGTACAGGGAATCGGCTTCCGACATCGTCCTTTCGGTCGCGACGACCTTGGCGAGCAATCCCCCGAGGTCCAGACCGTCGACGAACTCCATGGCCAGGTAGAAGTCGGAACCCACCCGGCCGAATTCGTAGACCTGCACCACGTTGGGATGGTTGAGGCTGACCGCGATCTTCGCCTCGTCGATGAACATGACGACGAACGAGGGATTCTTGGCGTGCTCGGGACGGATGCGCTTGAGCACCAGCTGTTTGGACAAGCCCTCGGCGCCAAAATGTCGCGCCAGGAAGACCTCCGCCATGCCGCCGGCGCCGATTCGACGCTCGAGCTCGTATTTGCCAAAGCGCGGCACGGGAGGTCAGCGCACGTCCTGGGCGGAGAGCCAGAACTCCCCCACCATTGTGCTCTCCCCAAATCCGACAGTGGCGCCGGCGCTGGGAACGACGGAGAACAGGAACTCCAGCGCATCGTCGCGCCCCCCCACCACGCCGTCGCTCATGATGCCGATCATGCCGCCCCAGTTCTTCTTGATGAACCGGTAGGCCTGCCCAAAATCCACGACCGCCACGTAGTTCCAGGGGCGGGCGAGCGCCGCCATGGCGCGGGGGTTCGCGCCGCCGGCCAGGCTCTGGCTCTCTTCACCCGCCGCTGTCCGGGCGATGGATTCCACCGCCCCGAGGGTCCCCACCACCAGGAAGCCGTCGACCGTACCATAGGCGACCTGGATCGCGGGATCGGCCGTGGAGAACGATGTCACGGTGCTCGCCCCCACCTGTCGTGTGGCAGGTGGGCCCATGTCGGCCGTGCCGGTGACCTCCAGGTGCAGGATGCGGAACAGCGAGGCCACCAGCGGCTCGAGCTGGGCGGGGTCCACGCCCTCCCGAAGGCGAGCCAATACGGCGACCTCGGGCACGGGGAACCCGAGTCCACTCGTAGGTGCGTCCTCGCCGGCTTCGGTCACCGCCCAGGCGATTTCGCCTTGCAGGCCACCGAGCAGCTCTGCGAACACCGCCGCATCCGGGGACGCGTCCTCCAGCATGGGCCCCAGGAGCTCGCCGAAGCTCGGCCCCCGCGTCTGCAATCCGGCAAACGCGACCGTCGTGGCGGGCAGCAACCGAGGGGACCGGAGGGGCGCCTTGGCCGCCTCCAATTGGGGCAGACCAAACGCCGCGTTGCGTTCGGCATCAAACTCGATGGCAAAATTGCCACGGACACCCGCGTCGGCGCGGAGGCTGAGCAGGGCGGCGCGCGGCGCGGGCTCGGAGGTGGCGAGGTTCGCCATGTCGCTCCAATTGTCGTCCCCATCCGTCCAATCCCGCATCCAGAAAAGTACCTCGCCGTCGCCGTCCACGTCGGCAACGAGCGTGGCAAAGGTCCGGTCGGCGCTCAGCGCTGTCGCAGAGGGTTCGACAGCCGCGGCGAGCGTGTCTCGGTCACTGGCGAGCAGCCCCATGGACGGCGTCTGCAGCAGGTAGGCCTCCGAGGTCTGCGCGCTGCCGCCCGTATATTGAAAGACGTCGTCACCAACGTGAACCAGCTGCCCCGCCGGCTGGCGCACCACACGCTCGCCGGCGCGCACGACCGCCTGAATCTTGCCTTCGCTCAGGACCAGCCACCGGCGCTGTGTGTGGTCGGGCGTCGGCTCCCAGATCGCGACCGTGATTCGCCCACTGAGATCGCGCTCGAGAATGTCGGCCAGTTCTTCGATCAGAGGGCGCAGGCCCTGGAGGTGCGGCGCGCGGTCTCCCACGAACTTGAACAACTCTTCCCACGCCTGCGTCGCGCGCAGGCTGCGCGAGACCTGGTCCAGGCGGTTGACGGTGAGAACAAAGCTGGCGTCGTCGGGCACGTGGTCGAGCTGCGACTTCCACACCGGCGCTGGCAGGGCGTCCGGCTTGTGCTGCGACCCGCCACACGCAGCCAGGGTCGCCGCGCACACGGCAAGTGCACACACGCAAGCGATCCGCTTTCTACGACCGCTCCGCAGCGGTTTCGCGTCGTCCATTCGCACTCCTGTCCGCACGTCGCGACCCTACCACAACCGGGGTGGGGCGCTCTACCGCGGAAACCACGAATCCGGCATGCTCGCGGCGACAAGATCCGCGGCGCTGACGACGTCGAACGGACACCTGTCGGACAAATGCCGCGCGAATGCCGACTTCCGGAAGCTCAGTGCAACGATGTAGGCGGCAGGAAACTTCCGCGCGAGCCAGAGAGCGATGCGAATATTGTTGCCGTCGTCGCTGCTCCCGAGCACGAACACCGGCTCGTCGTCCCCGTCGTCGAGACGATCCCGCACCTGGGCCCAGACCCTCGGGTCCCCCATATTTCCGTCGATGAGGTCGAGCTTGTAGCAGGGATCAAATCCCACCTGCTCATCAAACAACGCCGCGTGCTCGTGGGCGTGCTTGTCGATGATGACCACCCGATGGATTGCGTCCCCCGCCCGCTCCTGCAGCTCGGCGAGGATGGTCTGACCAAACCTCCCGAACCCGGCGAGCACGACTACGTCGCGGGGGATCGTCCGCTCGAAATGCGCCATCAATCGTGTGTCGACCAGGTGCCTGGCGGCGATCTGGTGCGAGTTGAAAATCTCCGCCGAGTCCAGGAGGTTCGAGCCTGGCAGCATCCGCAGCATCGTGATGTCGGACACGTGCAGCACCACCTTGCCTCGCAGATTCGGGTACCGCTCCAAAATGGTGGTCGCCGCCTCAAGGTTGGCAAAATCGTTCCCGGTCATCAGGTGAACGCGTTCCGCCCTCTCCAGATGGATCGCGTCCAGGATGAGCTGTTTGCTGATGTCACCGTGTAGAACCGACGCCCTGTGCGCCTCGCGCGCCTCGTCCAGCAGAGGCGCGTCGAGTTGGGTCTCCACCACGAGCACCTGAACCGACGGATCCCGCTCGCGCAGGCGTCGCAGGTACAGCGACGCCAGGCGACCACACCCGCCCACGACCACGTGGCCTCGCATCCGCTGCAGCACCCAGCGCTCCGGATTGAGGGCGCGGATTGCGCCCTCGATGACCGCGGATGCGGTGATGGCCGGGCAGAGAAAATACGCCAGCCACAGCAGGCCCTGGGCCCAGCCCGGTCCGCCGGTGGGTGTGCCCAGATCAAGGCCCCCAAGGACGAAAAGGCCCACAGTGTAGTAGACCTTGGTGAGGAAACCGGCCTCGGGGACACCCGGTCTGGCGGTCACGTCGACCCCAAACTGGAAGGCAAGAAATCCGCAGAGGAACGCGATGAGAAGCAGCAGTACACGCCACCTCAGCCACACCCATGCGCGGCGCCAGTTGCGACGCGGATTCGAAATCGATGCCATTCGCGACCGGTGTACCAGCGCGGTGTTGTTCGCCGCAAGTCTGGCGCTTGTCGCGATCGCAGCAGGATGCAGCAAACGGGCGCCGCTGCCCGAATGCACCACGGCTTGTGTCTACGACGCCGGAGATCATGTGTCGGTCCGCCTGGACAGCGGCGCGTGGACCGTCGTCGGCGGCGGGTCGGACCCAGCCAGGTACACCTC
>CALBXO010000088.1 GCA_937890335.1 uncultured Pseudomonadota bacterium
AGCGGCACATCGCCCTGAGCCGCTTCCTGGACCGGCTGTCGCGCTCCCGTCCCGTGTTGGTCTGGCTGGACGACGCGCAATGGGGCGCCGACGCCCTGGCGTTTGCGGTCCACGCCATGAAGCTCCAGAGCATCGCCCCGATGCCGGTGCTGTTTCTCGTGGTGACCGAGGACGAGGCGCTCCGCGGTCGGCAGGCGGAGGAAGCGCTCATCGCCGGACTCCTCGAGCGTGCCGGGGCGCGTGAGGTTCAGGTTGGTCCCCTGCCGCCCAAGGACGCCGATCGTCTCGTCGGTGAGCTCTTGGGCCTGGAGGGTCCCCTGGCGCAGAGGCTGCGGGACAGGGCCGGCGGCAACCCATTGTTTGCCATTCAGCTTGTCTCAGACTGGATCGACCGGGGTGCGTTGGAGCGCGGGCCGGATGGATTCCGCTTCCGGGAAGACGCCAGCGATGAGCTCCCAGACGACATCCTGGCGGTGTGGTCGGCGCGGATCGATCGCGTGGTCGCGGCCTGCGGCCCCGACGCCGAGTCGGCGATTCAGGTGGCCGGCGTTCTGGGCCACGATGTGGACGTAGCGGAGTGGAATTGGGCATGCCGGAAGCTCGGCGTCGCCCTGGACGATGCGATTGTGGATGAGCTCGTCGCCCTCAACCTCGCCACGCGGCTGGACGGCGCCATCGAACTCTCGGGCGGCCTCCTGCGTGAAACGCTGCTACGGCGATGTCGGGAACAGGGGCTGTGGCAACCACTCAACCGCGCCTGCGCCGACATGCTGGCAGAGCTCTACGATCTGGACCCCGCCGCGGTTGGAGAGCGACTCGCGACGCACCTCTGTGCCGCGGACGCCCCCGGAGACGCGGTCGCCCCACTGCTCGCGGCGGCGGCCTTCCGCTGCGATCGCAGCGAGTACCGGGACGCCACCGACCTGATTGACCGACGCGAGCGCCTCCTTCACGTCCTGCGCGTCCACCGCTCCGACCCGCGTTGGGGTTCGGGCTGGGTCTTGCGGGCCCGCGTTTGTACCCTGTCCGGCGAGATTGATGCCGCCCAGAACTGGGCTGAGAAGGCGGTGGGGTACGCGCGACGGCACGGCGGCACGGAGGTCTTGCGCTCCGCTTTGGCGATCCTCGGCCGGGTGCACTTCCGACAGGGGAGCCCGCGCAAGTCGGAGACCGTGTTTGAGGAAGCCCTGGCGCTGTACGAGGCGGCCGGGGACGAGGCGGGCGTCGCCGATTGCCTGCGCAACCTCGGAAACATCGCCCACGCCACCAAGAACGTCGCCGCCGAGGAGGAGTTTTTCCAACAGGCCATCGAGATCTGCGCGCGACTTGGGGACGAACTCGGGTTGGGGATGTGCAAGAAATCCCTGGGGGCCGTGCACCGGCAGCGTGGAGATCTGACGCAGGCCAAGCGGCTTCATCGCGACGCACTGGTGCACATTGAGCGCGCCGGAAGCCGGCTGGAACTCGCTCGGCTCCTCAACGGCGTGGCCGAGATCGCCCGTGCGGAGGGCGATCTGGACATGGCGGAGCGGGGCTACCGGAAGGCGCTGCGCGCGTACGAGGACGTGGGCAGTAAGGAGGCGGTGGTTCCGCGCCTGAACCTCGGCCTGGTCGCGATTGCCCGAGG
>CALBXO010000089.1 GCA_937890335.1 uncultured Pseudomonadota bacterium
CAACAACGGCGTCAACAACGGCAACAACGGTGAAGAACCTGCCGTGTTGCTGGTTGGCTGGACGTTTCATCACGAGGGCTGGATGTGGCGCGATGACGAAATCTACGAGCGCTACGTAGGCTTCCACAGCGACCAGCAGGCCCTCTTTGACGAGGCGGGCGCCTCCATGACCTCCGAAGTCGCAGATCTCTACAGCACAGAGGTGGAGCGCCGCGGCGGTGCTGGATTCTTCACCGGCCTGGAGGATGCGGGGCACAGCCTTGGCGTCCACGCCGACCTCGGGGGTAACCCCGCGCGCGAGGACTTTGACCAGGCACGTTTTGTTCGGGACCTGACGCGGTACCGGCTCGCGCTGGAAGAGACGGGGGTCCAGGTCCACCATGTCTCGGGCATTTGCTCCCACCTGGACTGGGTGACAGCCGCGAGGGAGGCGGGCTTCAAGGCCGTCACGGGCAACGTCGCCTACTGCCTGGCTTCCCTGCCCCGCGATCTGCGCCCCGATCCTTTCAAGGACTGCGAGGGCGCAGGTGCTTGTCATCAGGTCTGGCCGGCGGACGTGGAGGACCGGATCCGTCCCTGGCGCATGAAGGACGGGGCGACGTGGATCGAGGACGACCCCACAGGCGAGGTGCTCCTGATCCCTACGTCGGGCGCGTTGCCGTGTTTTGCGGAGGAACGGGCGGACCCCGGCGCCTCCCACACGCAATGCGAGGCAAACCAGGAGGACGTGGACGCATTCTCAGAAGACCTCGCCGCAGCGATCGCGGCGGCGCAACCAGGCCGGACCAACACCTATTATGTCGTATGGAGCATGGGCCAGCGTCCGGAGCCCGAGCTGATGCGAGCGTTCTTTGCGGCGGTGCAGCTGCATGTGGAGGCCGGTACCGTCCGCTGGGCGACCGTCCCGCAGATGCTCAGCGCCTTTGAATCTGAGTAGTTGCCCCGGCCCCAGCGCGCAGCCCAGCCGGTACGCCGTCTGTCGCAGGCTTTGCGCCCCCAAAAGGTGCAGTCCGCAGCGGCGCGAGATCCGCGATCCGCGCAGTGGTCGTCAGCGGGGGTCCAAACCGACGCGTGTCCAGCCGGTGGGGCCGCGGCCGAGCAGGAGCCCGTTCTCCACGGGGACGAGCGCTCCGCGTGGGAGGTTCCACGCGGCCCACTGGCCGTCCTGGACCGACGCCCGGTACATGGCCTTGCCTCGGGGCCGGGTCGTCGTACCCGGCGCGGCCGCCCTGACCGTGCGCGGCCAGCAGTCCGCGCAGCACATCGACGGCCCGCTCGGCGGTGGTGGCCCGCTCCAGGGACAACCGCACCAGATCCATGCCCAGCAGGCCCGCGGCCTGCGTCGGGGCGCGGGTGAAGACCGCCTCGTTGCCGACGACCACGCCGTGCTCGTTGGCACCCATCTCGGCCCCCCACATCCAGTAGGGGCGACTGAGCAACACCGCGTGGGTCTGACGCACCTGAGGGATGGTGATCCAGGTACACCGCAGCGCCGTCCCTGCGGGGTGGCTGCGCGCTGGCTGCCAGTCCAGCAGCTGGGCCTCGTTGGGGTCGCGGTCCGAGTTCTTCCCAAAGAGAACCTCGCCCTCCCGTACGACGACCACGGTGTCACACATGGGCGTCCATCACCTCGCGGGCGGCGCGCTCCCCCGACAGGACCGCGCCCTCGATGTAGCCGTTCCAGACCGTGGCCGTCTCGGTCCCTGCCCAGTGTACTCGCCCCTCCGTGACCCGGATCGTGGAGCCGGCGCGGGTCCAGACCCCAGGCGGGAACACGGCGGCGTAGCAGCCGCCACTCCACGGCTCGTCGGCCCAGACCTTGTCCACATAGGCGCGGGGCCTGCTGGCCCGCTCGCCAAACATCCGCGCAAAGCACCCGAGGGCGGCCTTGCGCCGCGCCTCCAGCGACTGCGCCCCGAGCTCCCGGGCGGCGTGGCCCTCCAGAAAGCCAAGCAGGATTCCGGGCGTGCCCGACGGCCCCGACGCATCAAATGTGGCGTTGATCGGCCCCTCATCGCAGACCGTTTGCCCGCTCAAACCCATGCCGCGCCAGAAAGGCTCGTCATAGACGGCGATGCACTTGATCACCCGGCCCATGGGGGTCGAGGTCAGGAGCTCGGCACGGCGAGCGGAGAGCGAGGGCGTCCACTGGAGCGCAGCCACCAGCGGTGGCGGCAGGGCGACGATGAGCCGGTCCGCCCGCGCGAGCTCGCGATTGTCTCTGCCCAGGACCATGACGCCGTCCTCGGTCTGCGTGACGGCGGTGGCAGGTTCGCCGAGCAGCACGGCCCCGCCCCGGCTCTCCAGGTCCCGTGCCAGCCCCTCGGCCAAGGCCTGAACCCCTCCTGTGACCCGGTCCTGCTGGGCCCCACCCTGGTCCTTGGTCAGGAAGTCGAAGCTGCGCCCCGAGCGCATGTAGAACAGCGCGTGCAGCAGGGAGATCTCGTCGGGGTGGGCGGCGAAGACCGCCTCGATGCCCACCTCAATCATGCGCCTGGCGTTGCGATCCGGGAGGTTGCTCCGCACCCAATCGCCCAGGGTGCGCTGGTCCCACGCCTCGGCCTGCGGCGCGGTCCACGGCGCGTCCAATGGGACCTGCTGCGCGAGCCGGTGCAGCCGCAGCAGCACCCAGCCCAGGTTGCCCAGGGTCCACGGCGCCAGCCTCAGGGGTACGTGACCGGAGTACCGCCGGGTGCGTTTTTGCAGCCGCAGCAGGTTCGAGCCCGCGGTGTGCATCGGGTACACCTCGGCGCCAAAGCGCCGGGCCAGGGCGTACATACGGTCGTGGGTGGGGCCGAGCCACTGCCCGCCCACATCGAGGACCGTCCCGTCGTCGAGCGTCTGCGTGCACACGCGCCCGCCGACGCGATCGCGCGCCTCAATCACGGTAACCGCGTGCCCCGCCGCGCTGAGCACGTCGGCGGCGGACAGACCGGCAAATCCGGCTCCCAGGATGGCAACGTCCATGCGACGACGGTACGCCATCCGCCCCGCCGTTCACAGGTCGCTGCGTCTGGGCAGTGAAGACATGTCCCCTCGGCGACGCACCTGTCGGCGACCACCGTGGATCCGCTGGGGGAGGAGAAGGCCGCTGCGTGCACGTTGGCCAGCGCGACGGCCCCGTGTTCGAGTCGGCGTTCCTCGACCGCTCACCCCCTCGTCTGTGGACTCTCGGCTTGCTCTTGCCGCTCGCGCAGCTCCGCGCGAAACGGCGCGAACGTCCGGAAGTGGCTGGCGTGAAGGGGGCGGTCGCCCCGACGGGCGCTCGGCGCCTTGATCGGCACACCGTCGCGGCAGATTGGCGTGGACTCTTTGGGTGGATGCTCGCCGCGGTTGCCGAACAGGACGTGGGTCTCGTCCTCGGAGAAGTACGCGACCTCCCGGTAGCAGGTGCACTGCCGGGCCACCAGCACCTCACCGGTCCGTGCGTCGCTGACTCCGTAGCCCGTGAGGTCCGAGCCGGTCTGCTGTGGGATGTCTTCCTCCCACAGGAGCAGCGTGCTGTCCGACGAGAACGTGAAGCACGAGCCGCTGGCCCGCGGCCACTCCCAGAGCTTGCGCAGCGTCCCGGCCTGGTTGCCGTACATGGACAGCGGCCCAAAGGCGCCGAAGACGGCGAGCAACCCGTCGGTGGGCGACAGGAGGAGGCGAACCTGCCCAGGCGCGAGCTTGTCGAGCCTCCTGGTCAGGGCCAGAGTCTCCAGGGACAGCTCGTGCAGCTTGCCGTCGTCGAGGAAGAGCACCGTCCCGGCGAGGGTGATGGCGATTCCGGACCAGGTGTTCATCGGCAGGTCGGACGACGGCACGACGGACTCGATCAGCGCGCCCGTGCGCCTGCACCAGACGCGGATGGACCGCGCGGTCACCGAAACCACCCGCTGACCGTCGCCCAGAGCGCGCGCCACGAAGCCTGTCGGGTCTTCGTAGGGGGCGACGGCGTCCGTGCCACTCGGCGGGGGCTCGCGCGTGAAGACGATGTCTCTCATCACCCCGCAGCGTACCACTCGGAATCGCGTCCTGGAATCGGCCCCCCCGCGATTGGTGGGGTCCGGGCTGGGCGCCACCTCACCGGGCCGGTCACTGGGGTGCCCGTGGTTTCGCCGCGGTGGGGAGAACATCTCCGACGTATTCCCGGGCACCCCATGTGGCGAGATGTGACGAGATCGCCGCCCCCTTCTTGCCTTGCTGGAGCCCGGCCCCCAACCGTGTTCTGATAGCCTGACCGGGCACCCCGGTGACATCCGTTCCGACACCCGGCGTCTCCACGCCATCACAGCAAACGTGCAGTGCTCGACCGATTTCAACGCTCGATGATCTATCCCGGCACCGCGCTGCGCGTTGGCGCTCGCGGCGCGCCCAAAGGCCTTGAGCAGATCTGGCTCCACGCGCCAGGAGGCGAGGTGGAGGCGTGGCTCCAGGTTGCCGCCAATCCGCGAGGACTGGTGATTTTCACCCACGGCAATTACGAGATCATTGACCACTACGAAGGATGGTTTGCCCCTGCGGTGGCTCGGGGTTTTTCGGTCCTGATGGTCGAGTATCCGGGCTATGGCGCGTCCAAGGGCGAGCCCACGCAGGAGACGGTCACCCAGGTCATGGTTCTGGCCTGGGACGCCATGAGGGAACGCTTCCCCGACCTCCCCATCATCGCCTGGGGCCGGTCGCTGGGAGGCGGCGCAGCGTGCCAATTGTCGCACCTTCGTCCCCTTGCGGGCCTCATCCTCCAGAGCACCTTCACGAGCATCCGCGCCTTCGCCCGCCGGTTCCTGATGCCCGGTTTCGTCGTCGTCGACCCGTACGACAACCTGGCCGCGGTCCGCTCGTTCGCCGCGCCCGTGCTCGTCCTGCACGGCGAGTTGGATGAAGTCATCCCCTTTGCGCACGGCAAGGAGCTCGCCGCAGCGGCGCAGAACGGAACCTTCGTCCGCCTACCGGGGGGCCACAACGACACGCGCGCCGATCCAGCGTTCTGGGAACCCATATTCAGCTTGCTGTACGAAGCGGCCACGCCCGCGGTGCCGCCGTCAGGAAACTGAGGCCCCGACGTAGCGCAGGTCGAGCGCGGCATCGCCAGGCGGGCGGTTGAACGGTGCTCGTCGCGGCTCGAGCCGATGTTTCTACCCCGACGAGGCGACAGCGACCTGAGTTGTCGCGCCAACCCCCGATGATTGTGTCGTGCTGTCGACGACTACAGACGCAGGCGCCGGTCCGCAGGGGCCCGATTCGGCGGCCCGGCTCTCTCGGCTCCGGGACGCATGCGCTGGGCAGGACTCGCGACGGGTGGCCGAGGCACTCGCCGGCGCGGGCCCCGTCGCGTGGCAGTACGCCGAGGCCCACGGCCTCGCGCCGGTCGACCGCAAAGGCATCGACCTGGACCGCTGGAGCTACATCCCGCACGCGGACGGTCTGTGGGCGGCCAGATCCCACCTCACCATGGCGGATGTGTATCCCGGAGGAGGCTACTCCGACCGCTATCCATTGACGCAGGTCTCCGAGGAGGTCGTGCGTCAGAGTCTGCGATGGCTCGGCCTCGAACTCGATCGCGATGTGCGCCTGCCCACCCGCACGGAGTGGGACGCGCTCGCCGGACCCGTGCCGACCTGCCCGGTATGTCCCGGCCCACGTACGGCACCCATCCTGCGGTGCGACGCCTGCCGACACGGCGACTACGTCGAACACTTTGCCTGGCTGCGCACCAACGCGGCCGACGGCCAGGTTCGGCCCATGCGAGCCAAGTGGCCCAACGCGGCGGGGCTCTACGACGTCTGGGGCAACGTCTGGGAACCCTGCACCGACCACGGTCGGACCGTCTATTGCGGAGGGAGCGTGCGGACACAGCCGCAGCAAGACGGGAGCTACGCGACCCGGCAGCGCCCGCACCTGGTCGGAATCCGGCCCGTGTTCTCCGCGTAGCCGTCAGACCCGGTTCGGCTCTCAGCGCAAGCGCCCCCGTGGCGCGTGTTGGGCCTACGGCAAAGGCGCCGCAACTCTCGACACGCGCCCGCGAGACAGGGGCGCACGCCTTTACCCCATCGACGGAGCGAACTACCCTGCGCTTGGCTTTGGGATCTGGCCGTAGATGGTCAGATGATGAAACTGCTTTGGCTCCCCGCACTCCTGCTCGCGACAGCTTGCGCCGACATTCCCCCTGCTTCGATCGACGGCACCGATGGGCACAGCTGCGCGGGCCCCTCGGACGCCGATCTGGACAGCAGCCCCACCGTCCTCAAACGCAGCAGCTTTGCATGTGCCCGGTCCCGCGACACCGGGTTTGACCGCGGGACCCCATTCGCCATCGAGGTCGTGCACGTCGACGGCAAACCCGTCGAGGTCGATACGGCGAACGCCTACTGGAACATGCAGCGCGCCGCCGCCGCGGACGGGATCGACCTGCGCGTCATCAGCGGCTTCCGGACCCAGTCCGAGCAGAGCTACCTCTACGGCTGCTACACCAACTGCAACTGCAACAACTGCAACCTGGCCGCCTACCCCGGGTACAGCAACCACCAGAGCGGGCAGGCGCTGGACCTCAACAGTCAGGGACACGGCGTGCGCTGGTGGCTGCGCACGTACGCCGCCGGGTTTGGGTTCTACGAGACGGTGCCGGGCGAGGACTGGCACTGGGAGTATCTGGGCGACGGGCCGGTCGGCGGCATCTGTGGGGAGGGCGGCGGCGCGGTGTCCCTGCAACTCACCGACCGCGGCTCGTACGAGAACGGCTTCTGGATCAAGTCCACTGGGGGCGACGCCACCCACCATGTCCGCTACCGCGTGGGCCGCCACGACCTCGGCGCCTCCGAGCACAGGGCTGGCGGGTTTCCTGTGTACTACGTGTTCTCCGACCTCGGCTGGCGCGACATCACCGCCGAGGCCTACGACAAGAACAACCGGAAGCTCGGCGAGCGCACGGTCCGGGTGAAGGTCACAGCGCGGGCGCGGCCGCGGGCACAGATGCAGTTCGCCGGCGCCTTCCACGACCAGGGCCACTACACCAACAACTTCTGGGTGAAGGTCGACGCCGACCCCACCGTGGTCAGGGTTCGGTACTACGCGGGTGAGTGGCAGGTCGGCTCCAGCGTGGACAAGGCCGGTGGATTCGCCGCGCGTATGCGCTTCAACGAGCTTGGGTGGCGCACGATCGAAGCGGTCGGATACGACGCCCAAGGCAGGATCGTGCGCCAGATCGGGGCCACGGTGAAGCTGACGCCTTGACGACTGGACATCGGGTGCACGCCAGCACCGGCCGCGCCTGGGTCCACCCGCCCCCCTGGCCGCGGCCTTGGCGCCCGGCGCCGCTGCGATGACCTTGGCTTGAATCTCGGACGCTCGGCCCCCATAATAGCGATTCGTTCCAAAATACGACCGCCAATACGACGGCTAGTAATGCAGGCCCTGTTTCCACAACACAGGAGCAGCGTGGGCACCGACGACC
>CALBXO010000090.1 GCA_937890335.1 uncultured Pseudomonadota bacterium
CGCCTCCGGCCGCGAAGGGCGCCGACGGCAAGGACGCGAAGGGCGTGCAGGACGCTCACGAGGCGATCAGGCCGACAAGGCCGAACCTGCGTCAGCTCAACCTTGAGGGAAACCAGGCCAAGCTCTACGCGCTGATCTGGGCCCGGTTCGCAGCCAGCCAGATGGCGGCGGCGAAGTGGGCGCGTCAGAAGGTGCAGGGCACGGTGGAGGGGCTGGAGCTTCCGCTGGACTGCAACCTGTCGTGGCGCCTGCATCCCGGCTGGGAGGCCGCCTTCGACCACTTTGGGACCGCGCCCGCCTCGGCGCCGCCCATCGCGGATCTCGCCGCAGGACAGAAGCTGAAGGTCGACAAGGCGGAGGACAATCCCACGCTCGTCGAGGACCAGACCAAGCCGCCGTCTCGCTTCACCCAGCACGGGCTCGTGGCCCAGATGAAGAAGTCCGGCATCGGGCGGCCGTCCACGTACGCTGCGACCATCCAGAAGCTGCTCGAGCGCAAGTACATGGCCGACGAGTCTGGCACCGTGCACCCGGGCGAGCAGGGGACCACCCTGTGGATGGAGGTCGCGCCCTACTACAAGGCGGGCGAGGAGAGCGGTTTGTTCTCCACGGACTTCACGGCGCGGATGGAGGACACGCTCGACGGCATTGAGAACGGCGTTACCGCCGCGGCGCCGAGCTGGGATGCCTTTGTGAAGGCGTTCCGCGAGCTGCACACCAACGCCCAGACCGAGAAGAAGCGCACGGCGACGCCGCGCCAGATGGCCTACTACGAGCGCCTGGCCAACGTCACCGAGCCCGTACGTCTGTCGGAGCTGCTGGGCGGCAAGACCGCTGAGGAGCTCACCGGCGAGGAGATGGGTGAGCTGCTGACCCAGCTGCGCGAGACCGCTGGCGACGGGGCTCTCGGGGCCACCGAGAAGCAGATTGGTTACATCACGAAGCTCACGGAGCGCCTGAAGATCACGGAGGCGGACGCCTGCGCGATGGTCGAGATCTCGTCTTTCGAGCAACTCAGCGGTGGTCGTGGCGGCACGGCGAGCGACCTGATCTCCAAGCTCCAGGAGAAAGCGGACGAGCTGCCGACGCCTCCCTCCGACAAACAATTGCGCCTGATCGGACGGCTGGCCAAACAGCTGGAACTGACCGACGAGGCGGCGGCGGCTCTGGTGGGCGCGGCGGACTTTGCCGCATTGACCGGACGCCGAGAGGGGACGGCCAGCCAGCTCATCAACGCGCTCAAGGAGCGCGCAGCGGCCGCGAAGAAGAAGAAAAAGGACGACGCGCCCGAGGCAGAGCCGAAGGCCGAGCCGCTGGCTGACAAGGCCTGAGGTCCGCACGGGCGGACGTCTGGGGAGGGGAACGATGGTACGCCGGACCGAGCAGAAGAGTGCGATTCAGTCCGTCATGCGCGCGACCGAACGCCCGCTGACGCCACAGGAAGTGCTCGCCCTGGCCCAGGTGACCGTCCCCAAGCTTGGGATCGCCACCGTGTACCGGAATCTCAAGTCACTCGTGGCCGATGGCTGGCTCAGCGAGGTCGCGCTACCGGGTGAGGCCGCGCGGCGCTACGAGCTCGCCGATCAACACCATCACCACCACTTCCAGTGCCGCGCCTGCGATCGGGTGTTTGACATCCACGCCTGCCCTGACGACATCGACGAGCTCGTTCCGCCGGGGTTCAAGGTCCACGACCACGAGCTCGTCATGTACGGACACTGCGCCGACTGCAACTGACTTGCACCCCAACTCTGTGGGCTTGCGCACCGTGCAAAGAGCGTGTAGAAGTGCTCGCCCAGAATACGGCCGCTGGCCGCAGCGATGTGAGAAGGAACGATGGCTACAAAGCGCCCCGCAAAGATCTCGAAGAAGAGGGCCGTCAAGGTCGACAAGTACTGCCCGGTGACCGGCAAGCCCATGTCCCCCGTGCGCATGATCAGCCATGAAGGCAAATCGAAGATCATGTGGATGGTGATCGAGGATTTTGACGGCAGCGCCCAGCAGTTCGAGCGCCTCATCCCCACCCGCTGAGACGGGCCCGCGAGGCTGCGCCGCGCTGTTGATGTTTTGCGGTGTGTGTCTTGACTCGATAACGGGTTCTCATTATCTTCTGTCCCGTGGAACCAGCGGTCCAACATAGGCATCAATCCGGAGGCATCTCGCCTCGCGCCCTTGATCAACTGGGCGTCGCGCTGTCGGCGTTGTGTGTAGTGCACTGCGCCGTCTTGCCGTTCTTGCTCGCGGCCCTGCCCGCGCTGGACGGCATCGCCGGCGAGTGGGTCCACGTGGGCCTCCTGTTCGCTGTGGTGCCGGTGGCGGTCTGGGCGCTGGTGTCAGGCGCACGCAAGCATGGGCAATGGATCTGGACCGCGGTAGGCAGCGTCGGGATTGCCGCCCTCCTGCTGGCCCATCCGCTCGAGCACGCCATGAACAGCGAAGCCGTGGGTACCGTGGGTACCGTCCTCGGCGCGCTCATCGTCGCGGTGGCCCACATTGGCAACCACCGCCGCTGTACCGACCACTAGATCCCCCTCGATCCCCTCGATCCCCTCGACAGCCCTCGACGCCCCTCCGACCACCTCGATGTGGCCAAGCGCCGCGACGTCCAACGTCAGCGCGGGATCTTTTCGCCGTGACACCCTTGGCGCACAGTGGCTTGTCGACCGTGGGGCGCCGCAGCCACAAGTGGGTATTGCGGCCCGTGGTGGCGGCGCGGATGGTCTGGCCTGGATCCTGCTCATAGCGCGGGCGGACCCCCATCGCGAGCACAGCATGATCCGTTACTTTGCCCTCGTTGCACTTGTGGCGCTCGGCGCCTGCGCGAACCCGACGGAAACGGGCCTCGAGCAGACCTCGGGTTCCGGCCGCATCGCCGGACCCATCGAGACCCTCGCCTGCTCGGTAGACGAGCCATTCGTCCGCACCGGCGGGGTGGCGCGGGTGTTGGTGGACGCGCGCGACGCGCGCGGCGTCGTCAGCGCCGCCTACTCGGTTACGGTGACGCCCGCATCGGGCGCGCGCGTGGTGCAGCGCACCAAGGTGATCTTTGACGTGCCGGGCGAGTACACGATCGGGTGCCGCTCGCTGGACACCGAGGTTGCGGACACACTCGCCGTGCGGGTTGGTTCCCTCGCCCCGGCGCTCGCGATCTCCGTCGTTCCGTACACTGACTTTGGAAGCGTGCGCGTCACTGGGCGCGCCCACTCCGCGCGGTCGAGCTCCGTTCTCGTCAAGATGGGTGAGCAGGCCGTGGAGGCGGGTGACGACGGGAGGTTTGCCGTGGACGTTCCGGTCACGCCCGGCTTGAACCGGTTCGAAGCTGTCGCGACAGACGCCGAAGGGCGGTCCACAACGCGCCTGGCCTGGACGGTGGCGGGGAGCTTCGGTGACGCCGGTGCTGAGTCTCCGGACGCCGTGGTCGTCGGTCTGCGTCCGCAGTCGTTCCCACAGCTGGAGGCACTCCTGGTGGATGTGGTCGGGCGGACATTGAGGACCCCTGAGGTTCAGGCTGGCATGCTCGTCCCCAGCTCCGGGTCCAATTTTGGGACGCGTTGGGAGTACCACCCGACCCGGCTCTCGCTGGGTCGACCGTCGGTGGAATTGACGGCGCGTCGCGATGGCGTCGAGGTGCAACTGGTCGTTCCTGGGGTTCGGATCGACGGCTGGGCGCGCACCAAATTCCTGCGGTGGAAACAGCGTGATGTGGAGGTGACGGCGCGCAAGGTGGTGGTGAACACGCTGCTGACCACGAGCTCAGGTGGGCGCATCGTCTTGCGCGACACCCGTGTGAACATCGACGGCGCCGAGGTCGAGATCTCGGGGCTGCCAGGGTTTGTGGAGAACATCATCCTCAGGAGCATGGAGGACGATGTGGTCGGGTCCATCCGTGCGTCGGTGGAGCAGGACGTGGCGGACGCCGTGACCGAGTTGGTGCAGGGGTTTGGCGACGAGCGGGATGTCGTGCTGCCGGCGCCTCTGCGCGGCTCTCTGCTCCTGGACACGCGGGTCTCCAACGTCTGGGCCAACGCGTCCGGGGTGCAGGTGGGGTTGGGCGTTCGCATCGCCTCGGAGACTCTCCCACGGTGGGCGGACGCGCCCGGGCCCTGGCGTCCCTCCTCGCACGGCCCCCACCTGGCCGCCACTGGCGCTCCCTACCAGGCCGCGGTCGGGACCAACGTCCTCAACGAGCTGCTGTTTGCCGCCTGGTCTACCGGCGCGTTTGAACTGGAGGTGGACGGCGCCGACGCCCTGGGCGACCTGCCGCATGTGGACGCGGTCTGGGTGCTGGTGGACCCGCTGCTCGTCCCGACGGTCACGGCGACGGACACACCGGGTGAGCTCCTGCTGCGGGCCGGCGCCGTGCGGGTCGATGTGGTGGTCGAGTCGGAATTGGGAGTGGTCAACGGCGCGTTCCTCGCGGAGGTGTCCGGCCGCGTGCGGGTGGACGCACATGGCAACCAGCTGACCACCTCCGTGGAGTTGACCGGTCTGGAGTTTGACATGCTCATCGCCCCCGCGGGGCTGGAGACGGAAGCCATCGAGACCCTTCTCGTGCACGCGCTCGGCGACCGAGCCCTGGCGGACATGGCCAGCGTCGCGCACACCCTGACGGTGCCGGAGGCGGACATCAGCAAGCTCGGCCTGCCGGGGAAGAACACGCTGCGACTCGGAGGCCTCTCAGTCCAGGCCCCCGCGGACGGCGCCGCGCTCGACCTTGCCGGTGAGGTCCGTCTGGACTGACCGCAACAGCCACGGCCATCCTGGACGAGACCGACGCGCCGGGATTCAGGACTGGGTCAGCAAGGTCTTGAGGCGTTCGGGCGGGATTGTGTAGTGCGTCCCGCAGTAGTCGCAGTCGATCTCGACGACTTCGCCGTCGGCGACCATGGATTCGATGTCTTCGCGCCCAATGGTCGCGAGCGCACCCAGCAGACGCGCCTCGCTGCACGTGCAGCCAAATCGAATCTCATCTTCCGCAAGAAGCGTGTAGTCGTGTCCCTTGAGCACGATGTCGAGCAGCTTCTGCGGGTCGGCCTCGTTCTCGATGAGGAGATGGTCGATGAACTCCAGATTGTCCAGGTACTCTGTCTGCGCCATCACCGCGTCCGGGTCCGCCTCGGGGAGCTCCTGTAGAATGTAGCCGCCGGCGTAGACAACGTGGCCGCCCATCATGAAGCAGCTCACTGCGATCCGCGTGGCGATCTGCTCCGAGCGCAACATGTATTGCGTGAGCCACGCTGACAGGCGCGTGTCCGCGCTGGGTTCGACGATGCCGCGGTGGGTCTCGCCGTTGGGGAGAGCGCGGGTGACGAGCAGGGCGCCGTCGTCCCTGTCCACGGGGAACTCCGTGATGCCCTCGACCATCTGGACCAGGCCGCGCGTGATGCCCTTGGGCAGCGAGTCAGCCACGAGCTGTCCAGCGGTCTTGCTCGCGAGGATGCACTGCACCTTGAGGCCGGGCGCCATGGTCTCGCGAACGAGGACCGCCCCAGTCAACAACTGGCCAAAGAGTGCTGCGGTGGCGCCGGCCACGCCTTGGGCGGCGATGGCGGCTGCGACGGTCTCGGTGCTGCGCACCGTCATCACGCGGAATGCGCCGTCGTTGGTCATGGCGCGCAGGGTCGTGTCTTTGAGGGGCGACGTCGTGTTCATTGCCGTGAATTAGACCCGGTGGGCCTCGGTGTCAACGGGCCGGGCCCCGGCCACGCTCGCCGCCCGGCGACGCCGTCCGGGTTGGACTGGCCATGAGGGCACTGCTGTGTGGTCCTCGCGCGGGCGCAGGGTTGCAGCGGGGCCTCACGGGGGCTATGCACGTTGCCATGGTGGACCTTGATGAGATCCGACAATCGCTGGACGCGCTGGACCGGGAGATCGTGGGGGCGCTGTCGCGCCGCGATGAATTCGTCCGGCAAGTGGCCGACCTCAAACGCGGCGGTGCGCTGAACACCGTCCGGGACGTGCAGCGCGAGGAGGCCCTGCTGGACAGGGTCGCGCAGATGGCCGGCGAGATGGGACTGAGTGCGGACTATGTGACGCGCTTGTACCGAGACATCCTGGATCACTCCGTGCGCCGTCAGGACCTCCTTCTGGCGGGGGCGGACGCGGACCTTGAGGTCCGCACTGTCGCCTACCAGGGCACACAGGGGTCGTACAGCCACGTCGCCGCCAACCGCCACTTCGCGTCCCACGCGGGGCGGTTCTCGTTTGCCGGGATGTCCAACTTCCGCCAGGTGGTGGACGCCGTGGTCAGCGGCCGCGCCCAGTTTGGCTGTCTCCCCATCGAGAACACGACCGCCGGCTCCATCAACGACACGTACGACCTCCTGGCGGCGCACGACCTGGCGGTGGTGGGGGAAGAGATACTTCGGATCGAGCACTGCGTCCTCGCACTCGACGACATCGACCTGAGCCGCATTCGCCGCGTCTACTCGCAAGCGCCCGCGTTGGCCCAGTGCAGTGACTTCCTCTACCGCCTGGACCACTGCCAGGCCGTCAGCTGGACCGACACGGCGCTGAGCGCGGAGAAGGTCGCGCGGGAGCAGGACCTGAGCCAGGCGGCGATCGCCAGTGAGGAGGCTGGGCGACTGTATGGTCTCACCGTCATCGCCCGGGACATCGCCAACAACCGCGACAATTTCACACGGTGGGCGGTGGTGACGACCGAGCAGGTGGAGTACGACCTGCGCACGCCGTGCAAAACCTCCCTGGTCATCGCCACCAAGGACGAGCACGGCGCGCTGCTGGAGTGCCTCAAGGTGCTCGCGGCGCACGGGCTCAACCTCACCAAGCTCGAGTCCCGTCCGCGGCCCGGCGTGGTCTGGGAGTACCTCTTCTACCTGGATTTTGAGGGAAACCTGGCCCAGCCCGAGGTGCAGTCTGCCCTCAGCGCGCTGCGGCCCCACGTGAGCCACCTCAAGACCCTTGGGTCCTATCCGGCGCGGCAGCGGCCATGAGGGAGCTGCTCTTTGTGGCCCTCGGCGGCGCATTCGGGAGCCTGAGCCGCTACGGAATCACGCTCGGCGTCGGGCGTGTCATGGGTACCGGCTGGCCCTGGGGCACGCTGCTCGCGAACGTTCTCGGCTGCCTCGCGGCCGGGTTCTTTGTGCAGATGACCATGAGCACCGACCTCGTCTCCAAGGACGTGAAGATCGGGATTGCTGTGGGGTTCCTCGGCGCGCTCACCACCTTCTCCACGTTCGGCCACGAGACCTTCCGCCTGGCGATGGACGGCAGCTGGGGTCCCGCCGCC
>CALBXO010000091.1 GCA_937890335.1 uncultured Pseudomonadota bacterium
TGGCCGTCCCTGGAACGCGCTCCCGCCCAGCCGTCTACACGGGTCAGCCACGACATCGACTACCCATTCGCGTACCGCCACGGGCCGCGCCGGCGTGAGTGGAGAACCCTCAGGCGACAGGTTCGGGCCCGAGGGCTCCTACCCGCGATGGCAGACTTCGCCCGGGCCAAGGCGGGGACGGACACTGCCGACCCGTACCAGACCTTCACCCGGCTGCTCGACCGCGCATCGTCCCCCCACACCTTCTACGTCTTCGGAGGCGCGACCCACCGGCTCCTGGACGCCGGCTACACGCTCGACGACCCGCGAATTCTCGCGCTCTTGCGCCGACTGCACTACGACGGTCACGAGATCGCCCTGCACCCCAGCTACGAGACGTTCTTGTCGCCGGCCGATGTCCGCAGGGAGTTCAGGAGCCTTGTTCACGCCTGCGAACGCCTGGGCTTCCCCGCACCGCGCGGAAGCCGCCAACACTATCTGCGCGTCCGCACCCCCGACACACTTCGAGCGCTCGACGCCGCAGGTGTCGGGTACGACGCAAGTCTTGGGTTTGCAGACTCGGCAGGATTTCGATGCGGCACTTCCAAGGAGTTCCCCCTGTTCGACCTGGAGGCCGCCGTGCCCATGGCGCTGCTGGAGCGGCCGCTCATCGCCATGGACTGCACGGTGATGGACGCCACGTACATGGGACTCGGGACGGGAGCCGACGCCGCCGACCTCCTGGGCACCCTGGCCGACCGCTGTCACCGCTACGGCGGTACCTTCGAGCTGCTCTGGCACAACAGCCGGATGTGGAGACCTGAGGAACGCGCCCTCTATGAGAGCGTCGCTACCTGACTCGCAGGGTCTGCGCAAAGAAGGCGAGGCGCTGCGCTTCTTTCGTCCCGGCATCAAGATGTGCCAATTCTGCCCGCGGGACCCGACGACCCCGCCAGGCCTTCGCGAACGCACGAATGTCGTCCGCGTGTTCAGCGAGCGCGCCCGCGCGGCAGGGGATATCCAGCAGGAACGGCGCTCCCGTCGGAAAATCGGCGTCCGTGTGCGGGAGAACCACCGGTAGCCCCAGCGCCAGGTACTCGCGCACCTTCAAGGTACACGCCTCTCGCATACCCTTCCGAAACAGCGCAGCCGTCCCAAGGGCGACATCGCAGTCCTGAAGGACGTGCCGGTAGGCGTCGGGCGGCAAGAACCCGTGCACGCGCAGATTGGACGGAGCCCCGCCGGCGACCGTCGGGCCCACCAGGTGAATGACGGCCTCCGGCATGGCCCGCGCCAAAGCAACGATCTCGTCCACGCCATGCCAGATGGCATCGCCCTGGGCCAGAAAGACAAGCTGCGCAGCCCCGCCCGCCGGCGCGACCGGTAGCGCCTCCACGCGATCGAGCTCGATCCCGTTGGAAATCGTCGTCGTCCGCGCCCCAAGCGTGCTGGCACGACGCGAGATCTCGTCCGTAACCGCAACAACGCCCCGAGCCGCCCGCATGGCCCGCCCCAAGGTCGCGCGATGCGCCGGGCGCTGCCACCACCGGAAGAAGATGTCCGTCCGATAGAGGTCGTTGACCTCCAACACCACCGGGACGCGGTGCCAGAGGAGCTCCAGCGCGACCTTGTAGGTGGAGAAGCGCACATAGGCCAGATCGGGCCGCCACCGGCGCACGCGGCGCACCAGCCGCGCGAACCCCAGGGGCGCACCCGCCCCCGGTATCAACGTCTCCACCTCGACGTCGATGCCGTCGAATCCCGCGCTGGGCGGTCCGGACAGCGAGTGCGCGAACAGGCGCACCTGGTGTCCGCGCTGCGACCACAGGCGCAGCTGGGCCGCGAGTTTCCGCTGGATGCCGCCAGAGGCGCCCACGTCGTAGCGAACCAGGTACGCGATCCTCATCGACACCCGCGCTGCGCGAGCCGTGACCGCTCGCTCGCCTTGACCAGGACAGGGGAGTCCACGATCGTCCGCGTAGTCTAGTCCAAGGTCGGGTGGTCGAGCCACCCCTTCCCCGCGGGCGACGTGGCCAGCTGCCTAGCCAGGAGCGCCCCAGTGATTCCGAAGTCTCGAACGAGCGCGCCCAGGCTCGCGGTGTTTGTCGGCACCGGACTACAGGCTCGCATCGCAGCGGCAATCGTTCCCGACCTCACCACGGTGTGCGATGTCGAGGTCGTCTCGCTGGACCCCCTGTACCAGTTTGGAATCGACCTGACCTGGACCGATGACGTGCACACCATCGGCCGGCGCCACGGCGACGCGTGGTACGAGCGAAGCCGCCTGCAAAAGGCGCGACTCCTGCCGGGCTTCTGCGCGCGAATGACGCGGCTCGCACAGCGCGTGACCCACGCCCTCTTCTATGTCGACACAGGCATCCTGGAGCGAACGGCCATCCGCATCCTGGGTGGCCTCGGCGTGAGGACGGTCGTGCTCCAAGACGCCATGAAGCGCAGACCCAAACAGGGCCCCGAAGGCGGTCTGACCTGGTTCGGAGCCGGCGGCGCCGATCTCTATCTTGTGTGTGGGGAACGCTACCGCGCCCTGTGTCCGCCGGACCGGACGCGCGTGGTCGGGTCTCCCATCCTTCCTTCACGCCTCACGGCGGACACCGGTGGAGACCAAATCACCTTCGTCAACCAATGCTTCGCGCGGTACGGAGAGGTCGACCTGGAGACCGAGGTGGCCTTTGTGCGCGAGGTGGTGTCCGCAGCGCGGAAGTACGGACCGGTGGAGGTCCGCCTCCATCCGCACAACGACCCGGCTGCGTACGCGGGATTGGCAGGTTCGCCAGGTGCGCAGAGCGTCCGCGTGGTGCAGCACGACCCGCTGCCCGAGACCCTCGCGGCGGCGCGCGTCGTGATGGGAGTCAACTCGACCGTGCTCCTCGAGGCCTTGGCTGTCGGCATTCCCGTCTTCTCACTCGCCTGGCATCCGTCGCCATTCGAGCTCCCGGTGGGCCCCGTCGTGCACAGGTGCGACAGCCTTGGCGCCATGGAGCGGTCGCTGGCATCGATGCCCGATCCGCCAGATTCGGTGGCTGTCGCCCAAGAACTCGAGGCACATGTCGCGGCAAGCGGCCAGGAAGCCGTGACCCGCATCACGCGCGCGATCGACGGGTTCGTGAAGACCTGATCTGGGCGTGGGGGCGGCCACTGCGCGCGCCATGCAAGCCCTCGTCGGCCGCATGCCTCAGAGCGCCGCCCATCATGAACCGAGTTCGGGTCAGCCCTGCTGGGCGAGCAGGAGCTGCTCGACGATGGTCCAGTCCGTGAGGCTGTCGAGTTCGTGGTAGCTCGCCTCGGGCATCTCCACGAGGGCGACTTCGCCCGAGAGCCGGCATCCAGACGCCAGCAATGCGCGTCGCGAGGTGGCATAGAGGGCTCCGTTCTCGACCCACATGCCGTCCCAATCCTGTCGCCGTGGACGCGCGGCCGGATCGTAATTGGTCGCGGTCGCCCGCGCGCCCTCCACCTTCCAGACGAACCGCTTCTGCCGAACCGCGGTCAGCACACTGTCGGCGCCCCCGGCC
>CALBXO010000092.1 GCA_937890335.1 uncultured Pseudomonadota bacterium
CAGTACTTCATGACAAGGCGTGTTTTGCCAGACACGTGCCAGGACGTCGACCCCCGTGCAAACCGCGACGGTCACGACCCTGACAGGGATCTCACCCCCAAGGTCGAGCAGCTCGCCGCAACCTCTGCGCTAGGATTTCTGGATCAAGTCTTCCGCCAAACGCCTGCGCGAGCCGTCAGCGACGCCGAAGACTCCAGTTGACGCCGTCCGCCGCGACTTCGCAGCTGCCGCCCTTCACCGAAGAAGCCGTGGGCGGCGCCGGGTCTGGAGTGTCGGGCGAGGAAACATCGTCCGCGCCATCCAGCGGTGGATCGCGCGCGTCCCTCCCCATGTCGTTGTCAGGTCCGGAGTCAGGGTCCGTATCCGTGTCGGGGGCGGCGTCCAGGCCAGCGTCCGGCGGGTTGGGTTCCCCAATGTCTGGCACGTAGAGCTCGCCGAGATCCTCGCAGTCGTCAGGGTCGCCCTCCTCGCACGCGACCTGGAACTCGTGGGAGAACGCCACGGCCTCGGAGCCGTCGATGAGCTCGACGCCCTCACCCAAACCTGCGGTGTACCAGCCACCGGGTTCCAGATTGGCCTCTGGGAGAAGGCGAATGAGTCGCGGCCAGGTGCCGCCCCATCGCGTGTTTCTCGGGGCAAACATCACGGGCTCATCCTCGCGGTCCACCCACGTGGGGACCGCCGCGTCGTAGCGGACGCCCGCGGCAAAAATGAACGTCACCCAGGAGTCGGGCAGTGAGGCGTCATGGCTGCGGAGCCGGCGCGGAGTGGCAGGATAGGCGAACACCACGGGATCGGCACCCGCCGTCCGCCCGTGCAGGCGCCCCCAGATGGCCTCCATATAGCGTCCGGTCGGCTCCACTTCCGCCACGAGACTGCCCGGCACATCCGGGTCCAGATAGTGCGCCCGCGCCCATGGAATCACGTCTTTGTATTGCTCACCGAGGGTCCTGGCCACGCCAAGCCCGTTGGCATGATCCAGGTAGACCAGCTCCATGACCCGGACACTGCGCTCAATGGTGTCGCGGTCCACGCCGGCACCGAGACCCTCGTAGAGCTCCAGCAGCGTCTCGTACGGCAGAAATGCGCTCGTCGGCTGGAACCGGATGTGCCCATCCAACGCGAGGAAGCCGTCCGTGCCGGGATCTGCCTCCTCCTGGCCCGCCCCGTCGTGGTGTTGGATCTGGTAGAGGAACAGCGAGTCGAAGATCTCATCCTGCAGGCCGTGCGATGCCACGCCCATCAAAAACGCCACGCGCTGGCGTGAGGCGAGGGAATCCCAGGGCGGTGGATCGTTCTGGACGATCCAGGCCACAAAGTCCTGGATGAACGGCTCCCAGTGCGTGTGTTCAGAGTAGGCCCGCGACCGCTGCGCCAGCTCCCCACCCTGTGGCCAGTACCCAGAGTCCGTGAAGGCCGCGCCAAACAGGGCCGCATGCATGACCTCGGGCTCGCTGAAGAACTCCTGAAGTTCCCCTTCGGGCAGATTCTCGATGGCCCACCCGGTCACATGGACATGGCCCCAGATACCGTGGGCGACGGCGTCGACCGGAATCAGCAGAGGGACGAGCAGGAGCAGCGCGACAAGGCATCTCTTCATAGCGCCTCACAATAGCAGCTTGCCCGCCGCCACGCCCACGCCGCTGCCGCGCCCACGCCGCCCGTAGAGTGCCCCGCGACCCCGTCGCCATCGGAACGCGACAAAAACATGGAAAAAAGGCGCAACACCGAATGGCGGCGCCCGTGAACTCTTCCAAAGCGCCACCCGGAGGACACCATGGGCGACAAGGTTCCGTACATCGAGACACGCGACGAGAAGCTGGCGGGCGAGCTCTGCGGCGGCGAGAACGATGCCAAGGCCAAGGCCGCCCGCAAGGCCAAGATCCGAAAGGCAGCGAGCCCGGAAGAGAAGAAGAAGGGGCTGATCGACCTCCAGGTGCCCGGAGGCTGCCTTGTGAAGGACGACGGGACCAAAATGCGCGACTACGGCAGCCCAGAACAGCGCAACTTCAAGAGCGTGCGTGTCAGCAACCGCGACAACACCGAGACCGAGCACCTCATCCACAAGACCACCGGCGAGT
>CALBXO010000093.1 GCA_937890335.1 uncultured Pseudomonadota bacterium
CTCAGCGACGGTTTCAGCAATCGCGGCAGCGATCAGTGACCTCGACTCCGGGGCGCCCAGTCTCAGCCTGGCGGCGGCGTCGCCGAACAAAGGCGGCGCTTCCTCGTCGGCGTGCAGCGCCGGCGGCTCGAAAGCCGCGGCCTCGACCGAGATCTCCTCCGATTCGGCAACCGCGTCAGCGGGTTCGGACACGCTCGCCTCGTCCTCGGCCGCGACATCGATGTGCGCACTCGCTGCGAGCAACTCGTCAGCGGGGCCTACATCGTCGTCCTCTGCCTCAGTGACGGGCAACACGTCCACGCCGTCGCCGTCGGCAGCGCTCACTTCCCCCTGAAGCGGCTCCGTAGCCAGCGTCGGCGGCGTGGCGACGACGGCCTCATCGGCGACGACGGCCTCATCGGCCTCATCAACCTCACCGCTCGCGTCGAGCGGGTCCGCTACCCGCTCGTCCGCGCCATCGTCCTCCTCGGGGATCGCAGCAACGGCGGCCTCATCGTCGGCGACGTCGCCGTCCAATGGGGGCGGCGCGTCATCGCCCTCCGCGTCGTCGGAGGCGAGTTCGACGGCATCTCCGGCGTCCAGTTCCAATCCGGACGCATCGCCCTCCCCGACCTCTGTCTGCGCCGGTTCAGGAGCGGGGGTAGCGTCGGATGCCTCGGACAGCCCATCCGGAGTCTTGGTGAGGTCGACCGGCACAAATTTGACCGTCTCGTCGTCGTCCCCGACGTGGGCAACATCGATGTCCAGCTCGTCTACATCGTCGTCGGCATCCGGCTCGGAGGCCGCCGCGTCACCCTCGTCCGCGGAAGCGGGCGAAAACAGCGCATCGATCGCGTCGTCGACGTCGTCCTCATCCTCGTAATCGTCGTCGTCGTTCGCTGCCGCTTCCACCGCAGCGGCAAATGCACCATCGAGGGAGGGGATCGTGGGCCGGCCAACGTACTCGTCAGAATCGTAGTCCGTCGTTGCGGGAGCGACGAGATCCTCGGACGTGGCGTCGGGGCCAGGCTCTCCAGCGTCGTCAAAGTCGTGCGATCGCAAGCTCGCCACAGTCTCGGACGACAATTCCCCCGTGTCCGGCGCCGCGCCGTCCCACACCTCAGCCGTGGCCTCGTCGCGCTCCTCGTAGGGCTCCGCCAATGCGGCACGCTCCACTTCTTGCATCGCCCGGAGCTTGTCGAGCGCCTCGGAAGAGACGGCGCCGTCGTCCACGGCTCCAACGATATCGATGGACTTCGGTTCTGCGCTCAGATCCCCGCCGGAGGTCGGCATGAACCCATCGTCGCCCCAGTCACCGCTGCCGAACAGGTTCCCGAGGACGTCGTCTACCTCGGCCTCGTCGAGCTCCAGGCCGAAGGCAGAGACATCCCCGGTGTCGGCCGATGGAACGCCGGGTACTTGCAGCGGGTCCGCGGAATCGATGGAGTCGCTGGCTCCCGACATCGCGGCGTCCATCGCATCGGAATCACTGGCATGGAGCAGCGCCTCAAGAACATTGCCAGCCGACGTCAATTGTCCGGAGTGACGCGATGTGTTGGGCGGCTCGGCGATGCCTCCGTGCGCTGACACGCCCGAGACAGACCCCAGATGCGGCACGAACTCGCCTTCGGCGGTCAATTGGCCAAAGCCCGCGCCAGCGGCGGTCGACAGCTCCGTGGAGCCGTCGCCCGTCAGTTCGGCTGCGCGGTTGGGTTGCTCCAGATCTTCGTCGTTGGCCTCGCGGTCCGCCTCGCCCTGGGCCTCGTCCGGGGCGTCATTGAGCGCAGTGGGCACCTCGGGCCCCGCCGCCTCGATGAGAGAGGCTGATTCCAGCGACTCCGCAGGCGCGACCGCGTCCGGGAGGACGCCGTCGGTCTTGTACGCAATGATCTCGTCGACGAGGACCTTGGTCGCTCGGTTCAACTTTGTGAACCGGATCACCATGCCGGCCTTTCGCCGGGACCCCTGCCCCTGCTTCACCTTCTTGACGACCCCTTCGCCGAGCAGGAGACGCTCCCCTGTCTTCAGCCGGAAATCGAAGCGAACGAGGGAGCCAACGGGTTTGAGTTGCTTGGTCCGCACGAACATGCCGCCGGCGGATATCAGCGGCGCGAAGCCCTGGATGAAGGCGATTCGATCCGGGAAATCCAGCTTCGCCCGAATGACCGCGACGAGGTTCTCGCTCATAGCCGGTACCCCATCCACAGCGTAAGATCGTGGTAGATGTCGGTGGTCACCACAGACTCCAACTCCCTCTCCCCAGTGCCCTCGAACGTCGTGTTGAAAAACCGGATCATGTAGCCCGCACGGACATACACACCGTCCACAAGATCCGCTTGTGCTCCCAACGTCAGCCCCGCGCCGAAAGTGGATGAGCCGGTGCCAAACTCGGCCTCGGAGGCGCCCAGACCGACCACGGGAAACAGGTTCAATTCCCCAACGGCCGACACCGACGGCAGTACACGGTACTCGCCGTTGACTCCGAGCCGCAGCGCTCGATACGTGGTGTTAGTATAGAACGGGTTCCGCGAGAGGACAAAGTCGAGCGCGGTAAATCCGGCGTCGCCACGAACCCAGAACGCCTGGTCCAACTGGTACCGGAACAGCAGCGCCAGGCCAATCTCAGAGTGCCGCACCGGCACCTTCCTGGTGACTCCACCCTCGTCGATGACCACGCGGTCCACGCCGCGTTTGAACTCAACCGCAAGCCCGAGATCCTCGAGCCACTCCTTGTTTCGGAATGGGAAAACATCGCCGCCGACATACACCGCTGGGTACAGCGATGAAGAGAACTCGAGCGCCGTGTCTCGGCTGTCCAGCGTATACGTGCGCTGCAACATCGACAGCCCACCGTGGACGTGGAGCACGGTCCGGGGGATCTCAAGACTGCCGGCACGATCGGGCTCAACAAGCCTGGGAGGCGCCCCTTGATCGGGCCCGACGGGCACGAGCGGCTCAGGTTCCAGCTCGGGAAAATCCTGGGCCACGACCGACGACCCCGGCAGGACCAACAGAAGGCAAAACGTCGCACAGAACCGACGGGCCCAACGCCAGCCGGTGATTGCCCGACGTGATTTGGCCGAAAGGCGCCGGCAGTGAGGAGGGTCCGCCAATCCGGCGAGTGTGCCAACCAGCATCACCTATCCAGCTCAAAGCTGTCGTCGTCGTCGTCGTCGTCACCGTAACCGCCCCAATCCCCCTCGCCGCTCGAGGTGATGCCGGAAACACGCAGCGCGAAGTCGTCGGGGTTGGTACATTGAAGCAGCGCTTCCTCGTACGTGACGTAGTCGTTCTGGAGCAGGTACATCAGCCCCTGATCGAACGTTTGCATCCCGTAGGACACGTTGCCCTTCGAGATCGCGTCCTTGATTTCGCTGGTCCGGTCTTCGTCGATCAGGAGCTCGCGAATCAGCGAAGTCCCGCGCATGATCTCCAGCGCGGGAACCCGGCCGCGCCCGTCGGCGCGCGGGACGAGCCGCTGGCTGATGACGCCACGAATCAGGGTGGCAAACAGTCCACGGACATGTTTTTGCTGGTGCGGCGGAAAGACGCCGACGATTCGGTTGACGGTCTCGGTGGCGTCGATGGTGTGCAGCGTGCTCATGACAAGGTGACCGGTCTCGGCCGCTTTGAGCGCGGTCTCGATGGTCTCCTTGTCGCGCATCTCGCCCACCAGAATCACATCGGGGTCCTGCCGGAGAGCGGCGCGAAGCGCGTGGCCGAAGCTGCGGCAATCCGTGCCGACCTCCCGCTGGTTCACGATGCTCTTCTTGTCCCGGATCAGGAACTC
>CALBXO010000094.1 GCA_937890335.1 uncultured Pseudomonadota bacterium
CGACCCCAATGACAACCATCTGGCGATCCTTCGCGACGGAGAGGTGGCCTACCACCTGGCCGTGAACGATGATCCGGGGTTGGACTTCAACGGACTGGGCGAGGCTGGCTTCTACGTATGGGTGACGTACGACGGTGCCACGGACTTGCTGGAGATCTACCTCGCCCATGAGGACGTGCGGCCCGCGGACCCGGCCCTGAGCCACACGATTGACCTGCACGCCATCCTCGGCAACCGGGCGTTCATGGGGTTCACGGCGGCAAGCGCACCCAGCGACAACAACGCCGACATCGTCTCCTGGACACTGCCCGCTGCCGACCCGGACCAGACGAACACCGACGACGACGCCCTGGGCGACGTCTGCGACAACTGTGATTCGGCACCCAACGACGATCAACTGGACGCCGACGAGGACTTGGTTGGGGACGCTTGCGACAACTGCCCCATGATGCCCAATTTCGATCAGCTCGATCTCGACGGGGACGCGCAGGGGGATGTTTGTGATATCGACGACGACGGCGATGGCACGGCAGACGGGCAGGACAACTGCCCTCGCGTCCCGAACGCGGACCAGCGCGACACAGACTTCGACGGCCTGGGCGACGCCTGCGACGACGATGACGATGACGACGGGGTGCTCGACGTGGACGACAACTGCCCGTTGCTCGCCAACGTTGACCAGACGGACCTCGACAATGACGGACAGGGCGACCTTTGCGATGCCGACATCGATGGCGACCAGATCGACAACGGGAATGACAATTGCCCGCGGACTCTGGGGGAGGGCTTCGTGGACGATTTTACCGCTGTCGGAAACCTGGTCACAAACGGCAGCGCTAGCCAATCCGGAATTCTACGGGTCGTCGCAACCAGCGGGGACGAGGACCGGAGCGGGAGCGTTTTTCGCGCGGACCGTGTCGCGTTACCGGTGGACGGTATGTACTCGACGCACTTCCGGGCCCGGATCTACCAGGGGAGCGGAAACGACGGCCATTTCGGGTTGACCTTCGTGCTGCACAACGACCCGCGGGGCAACGCCGCGCTCGGCGGCGACGGCAACGGCATGGGCTACTCTGGTATTGCCAACAGCGTGGCCATCGAGTTTGACACCGTGAACTCGAACGACCAAGACCCCAACGACAACCATGTGGCCATCCTCTCCGGGGGTTACGTGAACACCCATATTGCAGTGAACGACGATCCTGGCCTGGACTTCAACCGTGATGGCGAGGCCGGCTTCCACGTGTGGGTGACCTACCACGGGCCGACCCACGAGTTGAGCGTCTACCTGGCGCGATCCAACCTGCAGCCGCCAGACCCCGTCGTGCGAGCTACCATCGACATCCACGCGATCACGGGCGGTCAGCCCTTCGTCGGTTTCACCGCCGCGAGTGGGCTTCGCGGCAACCATCACGACATCCTCGCCTGGACCCTCCCGGCCCCCGACCCGGATCAGTCCGACCCGGACAACGACGGGTTGGGCAACCTCTGCGACCCCGATGACGACGGGGACGGCGTTCTGGATGAGGATGACAATTGCCCGCTCGAAGCCAACCCCGAGCAGACCGATGACGACCAGGACGGAATCGGCAATCAATGCGACGACAGCGACGGAGATGGCTTGCTGGACCTGGCTGACAACTGCGCCCTCGTGCCCAACCCGGAGCAGGCTGACCTCGACAACGACGGGCTGGGCGACCCCTGCGACGCCGACGCCGACGGGGATGGCGTGCTGGACGAGGAGGACAATTGCCTGCTCTTGGCCAACCCCGAGCAGGCCGATGACGACCGGGACGGAATTGGCGATCTATGCGACGACAGCGACGCAGATGGCTTGCTGGACCTGGCTGACAACTGCGCCCTTGTGCCCAACCCGGACCAGGCTGACCTCGATGAGGACGGTACTGGCGATGCCTGCGACGACGACGACGACGACGACACCATTCCAGATACGGACGACAACTGCCCCTTTGAGGCCAACCCGGACCAGCTGGATCTGGACGAGGACGGCGTCGGCGACGCCTGCGACGGTGATACGGACAACGACGGGATTGGGGACGAAGTCGACAACTGTCCCACGACAGTGGTGGGAACCCGGTACTTCACTGACTTCACAAATCTGCCAGGCCTGACGGCCAACCGAAATGCCAACCAGTCCAGTTTCCTCCGGATCACGAGCACCAGCGGCACGGACCCGCGCCACGGAAGCATCTTCTACGCACAGCCGATCGATCTTCCCGAGGACGGAACATTTGCCACGCACTTTCGCGCCCGCATCTACCAGGGCGCCGGAGACAGCGGGAAGCACGGCATGACGTTCGTCCTGCACAGTGACCCCGATGGCCCGTCCGCGCTCGGCGGTTCACAGAATGGCATGGGCTACGCGGGTATCGAGAACAGCGTGGCGATCGAGTTCGACACCTCCAATAGCAACGATGGTGATCCCAACAACAATCATCTAGCGATTCTGGCCGGTGGCGATGTAGTCAATCACCTCGCCATCAACGCCGGGCCCGGGCTCGACTTCAACTCGCCCCAGACAAGCTCCTTCTACGTCTGGGTTACCTACGAGTCAGAAATCGACCTGCTGAGCGTGTATCTGGCGCTCAGTGAACAGCGGCCCGAAGAACCATCGGTAACCCTCACCATCGACCTCCACGCGATCGTTGGGCCTCGCCCCTTCATGGGTTTCACCGCTGCCAGCCAAACCCGTGGCAACCACCACGACGTCCTTGAGTGGTCCCTCCCGGGCGCCGATCCGGACCAGACGGACACCGACGAGGACGGGATGGGGGATGTCTGTGACGACGACGACGACTCGGATGGGGTGTCGGATGGCGACGACAACTGTCCTTTGGTGGTCAACCCGGAGCAGCTCGACAGCGACCAGGATGGGGATGGAGACGAGTGCGACGACGACGACGATGGGGACGGCCTACCCGATGTGGACGACAACTGCCCTCTGAACGCAGACCTGGACCAGGCTGACCTCGACGAGGATGGCGCAGGGGATGTCTGTGACGACGACGACGACGGGGACAACGTTGTCGACCTCGTTGACAACTGCCTACGGCTCTTCAATGAGGACCAGGCTGACATCGATCAGGACGGGCTTGGAAATCCGTGTGACGACGATGACGACGGAGACGACGTGCTGGACGACGCGGACAACTGCCCGGGCGTTCCCAACCCGGATCAGGCCGACCTCGACCAAGACGGGGTCGGTGATGTGTGTGACAACGACGATGACGCCGACGGGGTCCTCGACGGGGTCGACAACTGTCCGCGAGTTGCCAATCAAGATCAGTTCGACCTCGACGAGGACGGAGTGGGCGACGCTTGCGAAGACGACACAGACGGCGATGAGGTTCCCAACGAACAGGACAATTGCCCGCTGACACCGAACGAGGACCAGCTCGACACCGACGACGACGGGGGAGGGAACGCCTGCGACGACGACGACGACGGCGATGGCATCGAGGATCTCGCGGACAATTGCCCCCTGATCGTCAACACCAACCAGATCGACACGGACGACGACGCGCAGGGCGATGCCTGCGACGGAGACGATGACGGCGACCTCGTGCTCGACGGGGACGACAACTGCCCGCTGGTGCCCAACGCCGACCAGCGCGATGTGGACGACGACGGGCTCGGTGACGCATGCGACGGCGACGTCGATGGTGATGGCCTCCCTGACGAGAGCGACAACTGCCCGTTGGTCTCCAATGCCGACCAGCTCGACACGGACGATGACGCCCTGGGCGACGTCTGTGACGACGATGACGACGCAGACACCGTCGCAGACCTGGAGGACAATTGTCCGCTGACCTCGAACATCGACCAATCCGACAACGACGCGGATGGGTTCGGGGACCGGTGCGACGACGACGACGACAACGACGCAGTCCTGGACGGGGCCGACAACTGCGCACTCGTCGCAAATCTGGACCAACTCGACCTCGACGAAGACGGCACCGGAGACGCCTGCGACGACGACGATGACGACGACGGCGTCGCAGATGGAGACGACAACTGCCCCCGGTTCCCCAACGAAGACCAGGCCGATAATGACGCGGATGCACAGGGTGACTCCTGTGACGACGACGACGACAACGACGACGTCGTCGATGACGACGACAACTGCCCATTCCTCGCCAACAACGCCCAACTCGACCTCGACCAGGACGGAATTGGAGACGCCTGTGACGACGAGACCGACGGCGACGGCATCGCAGACGAGGACGACAACTGCCCACTGGAGGCGAACGCTAACCAGACGGACACGGACGGCGACGAGCTCGGCGACGCCTGTGACACCGACGACGACGGCGACGGCGTGGATGACCTGGCGGACAACTGCCCGCTGTTCCCCAATCAAGAGCAGGAGGACACCGATGAGGACGGCATCGGCGACTCCTGCGAGGACGACGACGACGGCGACGGCGTGCTCGACGAGGACGACAACTGCCCGCTGGTGGCAAACGCCGACCAGAGTGACACCGACGACGACGGACTGGGCGAAGTCTGCGACGACGACGACGACGACGACGGCGTCGTGGACGCGGAGGACAATTGCGCGACCGTGGCCAACGACGATCAGACAGACACGGACCTGGATGACCTCGGCGATGCCTGTGACCCCGATGACGACGGTGACGCCGTAGCCGACGACGAGGACGTATGTCCGCTGGTGGCCGACCCTGACCAGGCCGACTCTGACGGTGACGGCATCGGCGATGCCTGCGACGACACCCCGCTGCCCGATGGCGACGGGGACGGCGTCCCCGACGCGGAGGACAATTGCCCGGAGACCCCGAACTCGGACCAGGCCGATGACGACGGCGATGGGATGGGGGACGCGTGTGACGAGACGCTCCTGGACACTGACGGGGACGGCGTCCCGGACGACGAGGACAATTGCCCGGAGACCCAGAACGCCGATCAGGACGATGACGACGGCGACGGGGTAGGCGACGCCTGTGAGGAGGACGCTCCACCCGACGCCGACGGTGACCAGGTTCGGGACGACGACGACAATTGCCCGGACACGCAGAACCCGGACCAGGCCGACGAGGACGGCGACGGGATTGGGGATGCCTGCCAGGAGTCCGACGGCGAGAACAACGGCCAGGATCCGGACGAGCCGAGAGAGGTCAGCTCCCCCAACGATGGCTGTCACGCCGCGCCCGGCAAGGGCTCGACCAGCGGGGTCCTTGCCCTGATGCTCGGCTTGTTTGCCCTGGTCCGCGCCCGCCGCTGATCTATCTCAGTCCCTCGAACCACTCGCCTGGCGCGTGGCCTTCCTGATGGCTACGGTCACCATGGCGCTCTACCCACTGAACCCCACTGCGAGTTTGATCGTCGGCGCCGCGCTGGCCGTGTTCAACTTCCTGGACGGCGTCTTCAGCCTCTGTGTGGGCTGCGTCGTCTACACCTGGATCGTGGTTCCCATCTTTGGGGAAAAGTAAGGAGGGCCAGGACCCGCGGCCGTGCGCCAGTCCGCGGACGAAGCGACCGGCGACCATGGCGCGCGGTGACCTTCAGCCGTGGGACTATGGGACGAAACGCGCGAGCGAGATCTCGAGAATCTCGCCAAACGCGTCCTCGTCATCGGCGTTGATGGCGAACGCGAAACCAAGTCGGGCCGCGGGGACAATGACCAGGTAGGCGAGGAATCCGCGCACCGCGCCGCCGTGGGACGCCGCGCCTTCGACGCTGTCGACGAAGAGCCCGAGCCCCATGCCCCGCCCGTACGCGTCTACGCCGGGGGGGAGGGTGTCCGTGAACATCTCAGACCACGGTGCCCGGTCCATGCGGTCCATCAGAGCGACCATCAGCGCGCCGAGCTCCCGTGCGGAGAGCAGGGCGGAGGCGAAGTGCGCCTGCACGTTGGTCAATTCGTAGTCGAGCACGGTGAGCGCGCCATTCTCGAGAGCGTGGCCGGACGCGTAGTCACCGCGTGACGCCTCAGCAAAGACGAACGTTGCGCCGGCCATTCCGAAGGGGGTGAAAACGCGATCGACGATCATCGTCGGGAACGGCGCGCCGTGTTTTTCCGCCGACAACCAGCCGAGCGCCGCGTACCCGAAATTCGCGTAGGCCCAGGCCGTTCCGGGGGCGAAGTCCAGCGGGAACCGGTCCGTGTAACGGGACAGGAGGAGGTGGAGCTCGTCGTTGGCTTCGAACTCGGCATCGTCGAGCTCGAAGAACACGTCAGGGTAACTGGGGTAGCCCGCCGTGTGATTGAGAAGCTGGCGCGGTGTGATCTGGGCGGCCCAGCGCTGGGGCGTCGCCCCAAATCCATCGAGTTGCTCGACCATGGGCCGGTCGAGGTCGACCGCGCCGTCCTCGACAAGCGAGAGCACAGCGGCGGCTGTCAATGGTTTGGAGATGGAGCCTACGCGGAAGCGTGTTTCCGCCGTCACCGGCCTCTCCTCGCCAGAGGTTGACCGCGGCGTGCGGCCGGGTCAACCACGCCCGCATTGATGACCATCACAGAAGTCGTCGGGAATCTGATGTGTTGACCGCGCCGGGTCACACGGTGGTACGGTTTTGGTGGACGTTCCTTTGCCGGAATTCCTTGAGGCGGGTCCCAAGTCACGAGGTAAGAGTCATGAGGACGATACTCATCGCGCTGGCGCTCGTCGTAGCGCTCGGCGGCTGCACGGAATCCCACCCCGATTTTTCCGAGGTGCCCAATCCGCGAGACCACGGGAGTTGGGTCCACGATGGCGCCAGCATCCTGGGTCCGCGCAAGGACGCCATCGACGCGGTGATCGATGCATTCGAGAGGGATACGTCGATCGAGATCACCGTGGTCACGGTGTACAGCATCGGGGACAGGGGCCCCAAAGACTTCGCCACGGAGCTCTTCAATCACTGGGGTGTCGGCAAGGCGGACGAGGACAATGGCGTCCTGATCCTCCACGTGCTCGACCAGCGGCGGGTGGAGATTGAGACCGGGTACGGGGTCGAGTCGGTGCTGACCGACGCGCGCGCCAAGCGCATCATCGATGAAGTGACGATCCCCTTCTTCAAGGAAGACTCCTTTGCGGACGGTCACTACGAGACGGTCCGCGCCATCGTCCGCTGCCTGCGCAACGAGGGCTCGCTCGACGCCATCACAACGCAGTGGGACCGTCAGCCAGGAGCCGAGACACAGGCGGTGATTCCTCCTACACCGGTCGGGGCGAGCCCGGAACTCAGGGTCGAAACCGGGCCGTGGCCCCTCGGTTTGCTGGGGATCGCGGGCGTATGGCTCTTGTTCATGCTGGTTGGCATTCGTCGCTTTGCCTGGGTGGGGCGAACGCACAAGCTCAGGGCCGTTCCGGAGTACGTCGTTTTTGGGATCGGCGTCGTCGGCCTTCTGGCAAACGGCCTGCCGGTCGACACGGCGTTCGTGATAGGTGCCCCCGCGGCCTGGGCCATTGTGTTTGGTCTCCGAAGGATGGTTGGCAGGGCGGAGCCATACACGCCCCGCGTGTGCAGCGGTTGCCGTGCGAACCTGGGCGCCGCGCTAACCGAGCACGAGGAGGATGAACACCTGACGCCAGGGCAGCAAGCCGAGGAGAGTATCGGCTCCTACGACTACGACGTCTGGGTGTGCAACTGCGGCCGTGTGCACGTTGAGCGCCGTGACGGGTGGGGTGAGGCGGTCTCCTGCCCCGCGTGTCAGCGGCGGGCGGTCACGAACACGGCGACGGTCGAGCGAGAAGCTACCGTCGAAGAGGAGGGCACCATGCGGATCTCCGCCTCCTGCGCGAACTGCGACTTCGAGGAGGTCAGCACCAGGTCCTTGCGCAAGCTGCAGGGCGGCCTATCTGGGTTCACGATCGGTACACCGGTCGGCGGGAACCACAGTAGCAGCGGGTTCAGCTCGTCTTCGGGGGGCTTCGGCGGTGGATCGTCGGGCGGTTCCTTCGGCGGCGGTTCCTCCGGCGGTTCCTCCGGCGGGGGTTCCTCCCGCGGTTCCTTTGGCGGGGGTTCGTCCGGAGGCGGCGGCGCCGGCGGCAGCTACTGACGGGCCTGGTTGGGGGAGACGGTGACGGGGCTCCACGCCATGTTCCTCACCATGGCTTCTGAAACCTGTAGACCTTGATGCTGCGGCGTCCGTCAAAGTGACTCACCCATGACACGTCGCCGTCGGGCGTCGTGCGGAACGAGTCGTCGCGGCGGCCCCAGATGACCACCTGCTCGTCGGGCACGCGGGCCACGTCCTGCTTCTCAGGCCCCAGCCGCTGCCCGTTTCGGTCGACGATCATCAGCCAGAACTTGGCCGGGCGGGGGGTGTCTCGCCAGCCGTAGAGGTAGCGCTCCGGGTCGTCGGGCGTGCCGATGCGGGCGAGCACGGGGTCGCGCTGGTTCTGTCCGTCGACGCCATCCATCCAGACCACATCGGAGACGGGTCGCCCGTCGATGTCGAGTTCCCGTAGCCCGAGACCGCCGCGGTGTCCGCCCGGACTCAGGACGCTGTTGAAGGCGACGAGCCACCCGTCCGGTGTCGCCGCCGCCTGGCCAAGCTGGGCCGAGACCAGCCCGCCTTCGTTGCCCCCACCGAGGAAGACTTCGTTGCCACGCCAGGCGCGAATGCCCTTCTCCGGGAAGTTGTCGGAGGAGCACAGCGCGAGGAACCGACCCTGAGGATGCGGCATGATGATCTGGCCCATCGAGTGGGAGCAGCCCCACGGCCACCCACCCGGGCGGGGTTCGCCGTCGCTGCCCACGAAGCGCAACTGGTCCCCAAAGTGGTTGCTGCTGACGTTGTGCACGGTGTA
>CALBXO010000095.1 GCA_937890335.1 uncultured Pseudomonadota bacterium
TCCCATGCGTAGTCGAGCGCGTCACCGTCAGGGTCGTTCCCGCTTGCGGTCAACTCGACCCGCTCGCCTTCGGAGGCGCTGAGCTGTTGCGGCAGGGTGACCGTGGGCGCCTGGTTGGTACCGGAGATCTCCCAGGTGAAGGTGACCTGGCCCGACAGCGCGCCGTCGGTGGCCTGGACATTGACCACGTACTGCCCTTCGGCGGTGAGCGAGATCGTGCCGGAGATGAGGCCGGTGTCCGTGTCGATGGTGAGGTCGGGCGGCAGCCCGGAAGCGCTCCAGGTCAAGTCGTCCCGGTCCGGGTCGCTGCCCTCCAGGACGAGCGTCACCGTGCGCCCCTCCACGCTGCGCTGGTCGCCGGGAGAGGTCACGATCGGTGCGCGGTTGGTGTTGGTGACGTTCCACGAGAAGGCGCTGATCGTGGTGTCCTCGCCGTCGGAGACGTCGAGGAACACGTCGTGCTGTCCGGCCGTTTCAAAGCCCAATGTGCCGGTGATCTGCCCCGTCTCGTCGTCCATGGCCAGCCCAACCGGCAGGCCGCGCGCAGCAAAACTCAGGACCTGGCCGTCGGGATCAGCGGCCGCCACCGCGAGGACGATGGACTGTCCCTCCACGCTGTTCTGGTCCGGCACCGTGTCCACGACGGGGGCTCGGTTGATGTTGTTGACCCGCCACGTGAAGCGAACCGTGGAGCTGTCGTCGCCGTCGTCGGCTGTGACGGAGACGTTGTAGGTGCCCGCCGAGTCGAAGCTCAGCTGACCGCTTATCGTCCCGGTCGCTCTGGCGATGACCAGGCCGTCTGGCAGTGAGGCCGCCGAGAACGTGAGGTCGTCGCCGTCCGGGTCGGACGCATTGATGACCAGGCTCACACTCTGTCCCTCCGCGTGTTCCTGGGTGCCGGGCGAGGTCAGCTCGGGGGGGAAGTTCACGTCGCCCACAAACCAGGGGAACGTGGTCTCCGTGGTGTCGTTACCGTCAGACAGGCGCACGGTGACGTTGTAGTCGCCGCTGGAGTCCAGCCCCAGGGAGCCGGAGATCAGGCCCGCCTGGCCGAGGGAGAGTCCCGGTGGGAGGCCTACGGCCGACCAGACGAGTGCGTCACCATCGGGGTCACTGCCCTGCAGTTGGAGCGCGATATTGTCGCCCTCCGCGCTGGTCTGGGCCCCAGGTGATGTGAGGACTGGAGGCTGGTTCTGGTTGGTGACGTCCCAGTCAAAGCTGACGCTGTCACCGACAAACCCGTCGTGGACCTCCACCGTGGTCCGGTAGGTGGGCAGCGCATCGAACGCGATCGTGCCCGTGATGCGGCCGTTGTCCGGGTTCATGCTGAGGCCCTGCGGGAGCTGTTGTACAAACCAGTTGAGGGTGTCACCGTCGGGGTCCGACGCGTCGGGCTGCAGGTCGATCTCCGTGCCTTCGATGTCGCTGCGGTCAGCGATGGCGGCGAGCGTCGGCGGACGGTTTCGGTCGCGGACGGTCCAACGGATGGACTCTTCAACGTTGCTATTGCCGTCGCTCAGGGTCAGCGACACGGTGTAGACCCCGGCGCTGTCGTAGCCGAGGGTCCCGGTGATCCGGCCATCGTCCCGGTTGATGCCAAGACCGGGTGGCAGTCCCTGCGCGCCGAAAGTCAGGGTGTCGCCGTCTGCGTCTGTGCCGCCCACGACGAGGTCGATGGTGTCGGACTCGTCGTTGAGCTGATCCCCGGGTGACTCCAGCTGCGGCGGTTGGTTGAGGTCGGTCACGGTCCAGACGAAGTTCTGCGTTGTGATGTCCTCACCGTCTCTGACGCTGATGGCCACGTCGTAGACCCCAGCGCTGTTCGTGGTCAGAGTTCCGCGCAGGCCACCGTTCTGGGTGTCGAGTGTGATACCGGGTGGGAGGTTCAATGCCGACCATGTCAGCGGATCGTTGTCGCCGTCGGTCGCGGTCGCGTCGAGGGCGATGGACACACCTTCCGCGTCGGTTCGGTCTCCGATGATGACGAGGAACACCGGCGCCTGGTTGGCGTCGGTCACGGTCCAGATGAACTGGATGAAGGTGGTGAACTCTCCATCGGTCACGTCGATGAACACGGTGTGGTCGCCGGCTGCGTTGAACGTGATGCTTCCGGTGATGAGCCCTGTCTGTGGGTTGATGGACAGGCCGGGAGGCAGGCCGACGCTGCTGTATCCCAGCGTGTCACCGTCGGGGTCGCTGGCGCTGACCTGGAGGGTGGCCGTGTCGCCCTCCGAGGACGATTGATCGGCCACGGCTTCCACCGTGGGCATGCGGTTGGTGTCGGTGATGGTCCACGTGAAGCTGCCCTGGACCGTCTCCGCGCCGTCGTTGACGGTGATGTTCACCGTGTAAGGGCTCTGGGCCGCGGCGTCGTAGGTCACGATGCCCTGAATGAAGCCGTTGTTCGTGTCGATGCTGAGGCCGTCCGGCAGCCCAGTGGCCGTGAACAGGAGCGGGTCACCATCCGGGTCGGACGCCTGTACCGGCACGAATACGTCTGCTCCCTCGCCGTGACTCTGGTCGTCGGGCACGGTCAAAATCGGCGGCTGGTTGTCGCTGGTGACCACCCAGTCGATGACGAGGCTCGTGGTGACGAACGGGTCGCTCAGCTCAATTGTGACGGGGTGCGTGCCCTCTTCGCCGGGCAGGATCTGACCGCTGATTCTGCCGCTGGGCTCAATGAAGAGGCTGTCGGGCAGGCCGGTGGCGTCGAAAGTCAGCCCGTCACCGTCGATGTCGCTGCCCTCGACCTGCAGGACGACGAACTCTCCCACCAGGCTGTTTTGGGTGCCGGGATTGACGATGACCGGCGGGTCGTTCGTCGGGTTGATGAAGATCTCAATCCGCCCGGTGTGGGCGTTCTGGCCGGCGTCCAGAGCGTCGTAGAGGAAGATTTCCTCCCCGTAGAAGTTGGGGTCTGGCGTGTACCGCACCATCCCGTCAATGATCTCGGCGGTGCCATTGGCAGGGTCGGTGACGGAGCTCAAGGTGAGCGTCTCAGGCTCGATGTCGTTGGCGAGCACATCGATTGTGAGCGGTGTGTCCTCTTCACCGCTGGCCAGATCCGTCATTGCGCGGGAGGGCCCGAGGATGGTCCAGGTGAACGTGTCCGTCGTCACGTCCATGCCGTCCGTGGCCGTCACCTGCACCTCGTAGATCGCGGCGGAGCCAAAATCTACCGTCCCCGACAGGTCGCCGGTATCCGGGTCCAGGGAGACGCCGGGGGGCAGATCCGTTGCCCCCAGTGTCACGACGTCAAAGTCCGGGTCGGTCGCTCCAATGAAACCCACGACCTGCTCGCCTTCGGAGTTGGCGCGGTCCGGCAGATCGCCGAAGACGGGCGGGTCGTTGACCGACACCACGGTGACCGTGACCGTGCCCGTGCGCGTGTCAGTTCCGTCCGTCACGTCGTAACCAAACTGCACGACGCCATTGAAGTTCTCGTTGGGTGTGAAGCGGACGTTGTGGCCGTCGAGCTGCGTGACCAGTCCGTCAAAGGGTTGCTCCACGGAGACGATGGTCAGTTGGTTGTTCGGCGTGTCCTGGTCCAGGTCATTGGCGACGACGTCGAGCTCGACGGCCGTGTCCTCCTGCGTCTGCGCTTCGTCGGGCTGGGGGTCGGGCGGGGAGCTCTGGCCCAGGACGTCCACGGCTACGAAGGCCTCATGTGTCCCGCCGTTTCCGTCGGTCACGGTGTAGAGAAAGCCGTCAAAGCCGGTGTAGCCGTTGTTGGGCGTGTAGGTGACGTTGAATTCGCCCGCCTGTGCGGTGCCGCTGGACGGCTGGGTGACGGAGGCCACCCGCAGCGTGTCACCGTCGGGATCGCTGTCGTTGTCCAGGACCGGGATCACCACTGGCGTATTGATGGCGGTGCCAATCTCGTCGTCCTGTGCGGTGGGTCGTCTGTTCCGCCCCCCCCACGCCCACAGCACCGACTGGCGCATCAGCCGCTGCCAATCGCCCGACCGGGTCGGTGCGGTGCGGGTGACCGGCGAGCCGAACCCCTCCTGCGCGCCGTTTCCAGGATAGAAGCCGAGCCACACAACCCGGCTGCCACCGGTGTCGCGGGCGGCTGCGAGGATCTGCCCGTCGGAGTAGGAGGCGAGCAAGGTGCAGCCGCCCTTGAGGCTCGCGGAGCCTGTCCGAAAGCTCGACGTGCTCATGGAGCTGACGCCGTTGACCACGGGGTGCGCCGGTTGGTGGACGGTGCCGAGCGAGCCGCTTGTGTTGATGTTACTGCTGGTGGAGGTGGTGCAGGCATAGTTTCCGGAGCGCCACCGCCCCTCGATGGAGTAGCCGCCGGGGCCCTGGGCAAAGGGCAGCTCCACGACGCCCCCGCCCCCGTCGATGTAGTCAGCCATCGCGGTCCCGATGGAGGTGGCCCACCCCGGCTGCATCTGGTAGTTGCCCCAAACCACGACAACATCGTAGTTCTGCAACGTCTCGAGCTCGACAGCGCCGAGCTGGCGCGCGTGCTCGTCGATGATCCACTCCGGGTCCGCCGCCTGCAGAACAGACGGTATGGACGAAGCGTCGTCCGTCATGATGACGAGCACACGCAGCTGCTCGGCCGCTGCCGTGGCCGGCATGCAAAGGGCGAGCGCGCACAGGCACCCGATCCACCAGTTCTTTTTCATGTTTCACCGTCGGTCGGACGGAGTGTAGCAGATGCGTGGCCCTGGCGCGCGCTGCGCGCGTACGTGAGGGGGAGCGCGGCGGTGCGACAGCCAGGGGGAAGGTCGTCGCTACTTCCGGGCCGGCGTCAGCGCACGGTCAAGGTATAGCTCGCGGTGTCGTACGAGGAGCGGCCCTGTACCAGGACGTAGTAGTTGCCGGTGTTTGGCGCCCCTGTGGGCAGGACCTCCGGAGACCGGTCCGTGAGCGCCACCTGGGCAAGCCCGTTGATGTCATCGACGTAGAGCCAGGCGTCGAGGTTGGCCGCGTTGTCGTCAAAGGCGACTTCGACGCGGATGGACTGGCCCTCGTTGTAGCGTCCGATGGCGTACCAATCCGTGTCGCCCGGGCAGATGACGCCGCGCGCGGTCCCCCGCGCCATCACTGCTCGGCTCAGGCGGTCGTTGTTCTCGTTCGCGTCGTCCGCGCAGCTGGGGATGGGCCGGGCGCTCATGGTCAGGATGTACCCACCGTTCACCGAAGGACGGCCGCTGCGCACGGCGAGAGCATAGTCGCCGGACAGATTGGTGCGGAAGTGGGTGTGGCGAAGGTTGTCGCCGCGCCGCTGATCCGGCGTGACCTGCGCGCTGGCGTGCCAGACTTCGAGGAGCATGGTCGGGTCCTCGTGGACCAGATCGGCGTCCACGATCCACTGGCGCGGGCGCACCGGCAGGAAGAAGTCCAGGTCTCCGGCGCAGAGGCTGCCAACGTGAGCGCGGGCGGGATGAATCGTTGCCGTGGACGCAGGCGAATTGTTCGGCTCTCCGGTGTCCGCATTGCACGCCGGCGCGACGAAGGTCCACGCCAGCGTGACGGGGCGGTTGTTCGCGCCGACCACCTCCACATTGTAGGCGCCCCCGGTCATGTCGAATTGCACGCCTGCGGCGTGCCCAGTGGCCGTCGCGATCAGTCCGTTCCGCCGCAGGTTCAGCGTCAGCTCGCCCCCGTCTCCATCGACCAACACGGCGGACAGCAGCGCCGCCCCGGAGGTCGTCGCGTTGATTCGGAAAGTGGTGGCGGGGCACTTCTGCCCGCTCCACGGCACGGCACGCTCAAGAACCACCTGGCCCGCCCCGGCGCACAATTGCCCGGTGCAGGCGTCGTCAATGCGACCGTCGCAATCGTCGTCACGTCCGTTGCAGATCTCGGTGCTTCCAGGCCTCTGGTTGATGTCGCCGTCGTCACAATCGTTGCCCGGCTCGCATCCGCGCCCAAACCCATCGCCGTCGCGGTCGATGCACTCCACCGCCTCGGTGCATTGGCCGCCGTCGCACGCCAGTCCCGGCGGGCAGGGGCGCGACACACTCCATACTGGGCAGTCTCTGAGGTCCGTCGTGCAGATCTGGATGCCATTGCCGTCGCATCGCTGTGTGCCGACCTGGCACCCCGGGTCCGGACAGGGCTCGTCGCACACGCCCATCTCGTCGACGGCGCCGTTGCAGTTGTTGTCGTGGCCGTCGCAGATCTCCCGGTTGCCCGGGAACCGAAGCGGGTTCCGGTCGTCGCAGTCCTCGCCCGCTGGGCAATTCTCGCCGCGCCCATCCTGGTCAAAGTCCACACACCCTTCGATGCAGCGCCCGTCCTCGCATTGCTCGTCGCAATGCTCCAGCGGCAGCCACAGAGTACATCCCCGCTCGATGCCGCAGGTCCTGAAGCTGAGGTCGGAGACGCACTGCGTCTCACCGAGCTCGCACGCGTCGGCACACGGGCCGGGCCCGGTGTCGCGTGGCATGTCAGGCTCGGGGATGAAGGTGTCTTCCTCGTCCGATCCGATATCCGCCGATCCAGGGTCGCGACCGTCGACGCCGTATTGAGGGCTGTTGTCGCAGGCGACGAGCGTGGCAAGACACAGGCTCAGAACCAGAGCATTTCGAACCAGATCTCGGGCCTTGGGTCGAAGATTCCGTTGCCGTGTCTTTCGTCGGTCCATACGAGGAGGATGTTCCCGCCGTGTTCACGGCCGCGAATGTGTGCTGTGCCCGCGATGAAGCGTGCATGACGAATGATGCTCTCGTCACCTGTCGTCAAGCGACCCAGACGGTTGTCCACGGGCTCGAAGTAGAGCTGGATGGTCCCCGCGAGCGGATCGACGTAGCTGCGCTCGTCCGTCCAGGCGAGCACACCAAAGTGGTCCGAGTGCTCGATCAGCACCGGCTCCCCTCTGTTCTGTGGTGCGTCGACGAGCGCGTGTCCCGTCATCCCGTCCACCGGAGGGTTGTTCGGATCGAGGATGCCAGCTTGCAGCACAGTAGCTGGGTTGGGGTCGGGATCCGTGAGGCTCTGCTCGACCCAGATGGGGACGAGGGCACGCCCGATCCGCGCCGCATGGATCTCCTGGTGCCAGTGGAAGCTGCGCTCGCGGCCAATGAACCCACGGTGAACGAAGCCCCCATCAGGGCTCATCACCCGCAGCTGGGCCCGGTCCACACGGGTCTCCAGGGAGGGGTTCCAGTACTGGCGCACGAAGGTCACCATGGAGTGTTGTGGCGTGGCCGCGATGCCGATGAAACTGATGGGGTTGAACCCGCCGTGCGGGTCGTTGTCGCCGGAGGCCGCCAGCTGTACGGCGATGCCCAGGCCCGTCTCCTTGTCCCATCTGCGCCAGTAGAGCTCCCCGGAGGCCGAGCCGTTGTTGACGCGGTAGGTCATGACGCATCCACTTCCGTCCCAGGCCACCGCGCCGCCGTAGGAACCGAAGCGGTCGCCGGGGTTGAGTCCCACGCTCTCCTGAATCACTTCACCGTCGAGGTTCACCACGCGGAATTCGTTGACGAACGGCGTGTCCTCGACGACGCGTTGGTAGAGCACACAGACGACGCCGTCGCCGAGGGCCGTGCGTGCGTAGATGGCCTGGTGGTCGTCCGGCGTGAGCTGGACGCGGTCCTCCACGAGTTGTCCGGCGCCATTGAGCGGTTGCAGCCAGGCGCGCGCCGCGCCGTCGGCGCTGCGGTCGGTCCAGGTGAGAACGACGCTCTCGCCGAGTGTATGGACATGGGGCGTCAGGCCCGCGCCGACTGCCTCGTAGTCCGTGACGCGCACGCCTTTGCCTCCGAGGTGGAGGTCGATGACCGCCTCTACGGTTTCGTCGCCGCGGGTGGCTGTGGCGACAAGATCGATGCGGCCCTCTCCAAGCCGGTCTACGGCAATTGCGGCGCGCCACTGCCCGTCCTCGCCCAGTTGCGCGGCGGCCGCATCCGCGCCGCGGACACCGACGGTTACGCCGTCCGGGGCCCCTGTTGCCGCAACGCGCACCGGTAGAATCGGGTAGAGGTCCGGGTTGGCGAAGGCGGCGCCGCCAAGCGCCTGCGGGAAGGAAACCGACAACGGTTCCGGCGGGGTGTCCTGCTCTGGCGCGTCGGCGTCATCGTCCGCGTCGTTCGCGTCGTTCGCGTCGTCCACGTCTGCCGAGTCGGGGTTGCCGTCGCCGGTGTCGGCAGGTCCCTCGGCGTCGGGTTGCGCGTCACCAGACGCGTCACTGTCGGCGTCGGCGCCGCCATCGGGCAGCTGGGTATCCGGTGCGACCGCGTCGCTCGCGCCGTTGTCCCCGCAGCCCGCCAGGAGCGCGAACAATGCTGCGGCTGCGCACACGCTTGCCAATCGGGAAAGGCCAGTCATTGCCATTTGTACTTCTCGTCCAGAGCGTATTTCTCGTCCAGCCCCAGCAGCGCCGTGAACTCGTCAAACGGCATCAAGTCTGACTCAATGCCGTGGCTGTCGCCGTGGGCCAGGAGGTGCTCAAAGGCGCGCTGCATGCCGCGAGCCGCGGCGAAGAGTCCGGTGAGCACAAACCCGACACTGACGTAGCCGAGCTCCACCACTTCGTCGAGGGAGAGGATGGGCGTGACGCCGCCCTCAATGTTGTTGAGCACCAACGCGCCACCGAGCTCGCGGACGATGGTCTGCATCTCACGCTTGTCCTGCGGGGCCTCCACGAAGATCACATTGGCGCCGGCCTCACGGTAGGCGTGCCCGCGTCGGATCGCCTCCTCGAGCCCCAGCGGCCCGCGGGCGTCCGTGCGCGCCGTGATGAGAAACGGCGCGTCGCCGGCCGCTTCGCGCGCGGCTCTGAGCTTCATGACGTGTTCCTCCATGGGCACGACGC
>CALBXO010000096.1 GCA_937890335.1 uncultured Pseudomonadota bacterium
CTGAACCACGCCCTTCTTCCCGCTGAAGAGACCGGACAGGACGTGTACCTCGTCGCCGGCCCCAAACTCGACGCCCTCGCGCCGAACGAAGGCCTTCGTCTCTTCAATGGCGGCCTTGAGCTGCACGTGGTCGTTGTCTCGGGTCCAGGCAATGAAGTGATACAGCGGCAGCAAGGCCAGCAACGTGTCCCCGACCATCCGCGCGAACCCGGCGCTCATCAGATCCACGCTGTCTTTTGGGTACCGTGCGCCGAGCACAAACCACTCGGCGGACTCGCTCAAGGCGGCAAGCTCAGCGCCGACCGTCTCCGCGGTCACATCCGCAAGGGACGTCGTCCCCAAAGGGCCCACCAACTCCACGTTGGCGGCAGCACTCTGCGCCAACGCTTCCAGCAACCGGGTCAACCGCTCCCTCTCCCAGTCTTGCTCGAGCTTCCTGGCCGCGTTGCGCACGTCGACCCAGGCGTGGCGGTGAACGCCCAGAATCACGTCGACACCGCCCTCGTGGACCTTTACGGCCAGCACGACATCGCGCTTGTGGTGCCCCGCGTCGCGTAAGTTGTCCGCCAACGAATGCTTCTGGTCGACGATCGTTGCCAACTCACGACGCGCGTCGTCGGATCGACCAAAGAACAACCACTGCGCGTCCACCCGGTTCTGGTTGAACACGCTGGGACGCGGATCGTTGGTCTCGCTGGCGAGTACGGCGCCGGTCGCGTCCAGCCGCGGAGCGACCTCGCGACCGATGCCCGCGAGCTTGTCCCGGACGCTCATGCGGGCCCGCGTGTAGAGACGGCTGGCCCATTTGTCCTGGGTGTATGCCGCGAAATCGTCCGCCGAGAAGCCTTTGAACGGTGTCTGAAACAAATCCAACATCGTCACACCTACGCCTTGTCACCGCCGGAGCCCGAGCCACCGCCACTGTCGGATCCCGCGCCACCACCCCCGCGGGGTGCACCGTCGGGACTGCGGTCGGCGCCGCCCTCGGGCTTGCGGCGACGGCGACGTCGCCGGCGCTTGCGCGGGGCGCCATCACCGGTCTCGGCGGCACCCTCCTCACTGGCCTCAGGTCTTGGCCCCTCCGGGCGCGCGGTGGGGCTCGCCGAGCCCTCCGCGGCGACCGTGGGAGCGTCGGACGGCGACGCCGCGGACGAACCCCCTTCCGCGGACGAGCCGTCTGCCGTTCGTCCGCCGCGGCGACGGCGACGGCGGCGCGTGCTAGCGCCCTCGCCTGCGGCTGCCTCGTCTCCGGTCTCGGCCGGCTTCGGCGGTCGCACAGACGGCTTGGGCGACCGCTCCGACGGCTTCGGCGGTCGCTCCGACGGCTTGGCCGGACGCTCGGCCCTCTCGCGACGTGGCTTGGACTCCTTCTTGGAAGCCGGTCGGGACGCCTCTGGCCGGCTGGGCTTCTTCTCGCCATCGCTGGCTGCGCCCCGCCCACGCCGCCGACGTCCACCGCTTTTGGACTCGTCGGTCCAAAGGTACTCGTCCTCGCCAGCTTCGCCGCGGCGCCCGCCGCGCCTGCCGCCCCGGTTCTGCTGCTCGGTCTTGGCGAGCTCCCGGCGCTTCTCCACCTGTTTTGGACTCAGCACCACCACGTCAGCAACTGCGTACGTCTCGAGTTTGCCCTCGTCGAGGTAGACCGCCACCGTCTCCTGGAGCACATCGACGCTCTTGATCGTACCCAACCCCTGCGCCGTGGCCACGGGTTTACCGTGCCGCGGCAGCCGTCGCCGCGCGGACGCGTAGACCTGCTGCTCGTAGACCAGGCAGCACATCAAACGGCCACACATGCCGCTGACCTTCTTCGGGTTGAGAGTCAGGCCCTGATCCTTGGCCATGCGAATCGACACAGGCGAGAAGTTCTCCAGAAACGTGGAGCAGCACAGCTCGCGCCCGCACGGACCAATTCCGCCGATCATGCGGGCCCCATCGCGTGCGCCGATCTGACGCATCTCGATGCGCATGCGAAGATCCGCGGCGAGGTCTTTGACCAGCCCGCGAAAATCGATGCGCCCTTCCGCGGAGAAGTAGAAGATCGCCTTGGAGCGGTCGTGCATGTAGTGAACCTGCACGAGCTTCATGGACAGATTGCGCTCGCGGATGCACCCCAGGGCCAGCTTGAGCGCCTCGCGCTCGTCGCGCTGGTTCACCTCGCTGGACTCGAGATCCTCGCTGGACGCCTTTCGGTCCACCGCCTTGAGCGAGCCCATCGGGACGACGCGCCGCTGCACCTCTCCGACAATCTGGCCCACCGCAGGACCGCGCGACGTCTCGGCGATCACGCAGTCGCCGTCAGTCAGGTCCAGCACGCCGGCGTCATACCAATGCGCTAGAAAGCTCGCCTTGAAGCGCAGGCGAACGACGTTGTGCAGGCGCTTCTTGCCGCCAAACGGGTGCCGGTTGGGCACTGTCGCAGGAAGGGACAGGCCGTCAGACTCAGCGCTGAATGGGTTGGACATGAGTCGACTTCGTTGGTGACAGGGACAACATCAATTCTTCAAGCAGCAGACGCTGGTCCACATAACCAGTCAGCGCCTGCTGCGCTTCCCCAATTCGGGCAATGTGCCCGATGGCCTCGTCCACCGTCAAATCCGCGCTCAGCGCGACGACGGCATCCTCGACGTCTACGTTTACAAGCCTCTCCCGCGCAGCACCCGCTCCCACGAGGGCCACGTCCCGGTAGAAGGTCTTGAGCGAATCCAGCAGGTGAAGCAGTTCTGCTGGGCTGGTGCGCGCGTGCTTGCCGGCCAACTGCAACGGCCCCATCGGATCCGCCGGACGCAGCGCCGCCACATCCAGGGCAAACTCTCGCCTGGCCGCCAGGCCATCCTCCGTCGCCAGGCGCAGCGCGTCCCCCAACGACCCGCCGCTGAAGGCGGCGGCCACCTTCGCGGTGTCCGCATCGACTCCTGCGTCAGCCAGCGCCGCCATTACATGGGCTCGGTCCAGCGGCGCAAACCGCACGATCTGACACCGGCTCCGGATCGTAGGTAGCAGCGACTGGAGCGCCGCGGTGATGAGAACGAACACGGTCTCGCCGGAGGGCTCCTCAAGCGTCTTGAGCAGCGCGTTGGACCCCTGCTCATTCACGGTCTCGGCGTCGTCGATGATGATGACGCGCCGGTTGCCCTCGTACGGCTTGAAGTGCACCTGCCGGATCAGGTTGCGCACGACCTCAATCTTGATGACCGGCCGCGCCTTGCTCCGATCCGGCTCGATGACGATCACGTCGGGATGCTCTTCCCGCGCGATCCGCGTGCAGTGGGTGCACGTCCCGCACGGTCGCGGGTCCCGCTGGTCGGCACAGTTGAGAGCCTGCGCAAACCGCACCGCTACCATGCGCTTACCAATCCCGGCGAGCCCCGCAAACAAGTAGGCGTGGTGGACACGGGATGCGGTCAGCGAACTCAACAGAATGCCCGAGGGCCGGGCGTGTCCGACCACGCCCTCGAACTCCGTCATTGCTGACCCAGGGCCAACCCGAGCTCCTTGCGCAGCGTGAAGTGCGTCTCTGAGATCGAGAACAGCACCAGCTCCTTGATCCGCTCTTTGACGGTGAGCTTGCTGATCGGCACCGGGTCGTTCTTGATGCTGTTCGCCGCCGTGAGCAGATCACCACAGATGAGCAGCCCGGCGCGGTTCGCCGTGTGATCCACCGACTTGACCCAGGCAGAGAGGTTCGGGTTCTGACCGGACTCGAAGAACTGCTGCATGAACTTTCGGATCTGCATCAGCACCGGTGGCGGCATGCGCTTCATCTGGCCGAGCATCTGCTCGAATTGCGGGTTGTTCCCCCCGAGGTTCATGGCCGGATTCGTCAACTGCATCGCCCCCATGAACAGGGCCTTGAGGTTCTCCGTCGGGAAGAATCCGCTGCCCAGGTAGTGCTCGGGTCGGGCCAGCGCCATCTGTCGGCCGATGATGAACCCAACCTCGCGCTCCGGCGTCCCCTGGAACAGCTTGGGCCCCACGATGAACGCCGTCGGGTCCAGGTTGGCGTTGCGCATCGGCACCACCTCGTCACGCTTCAAATACACCCGCGGGACCTGCGGAATCGTCAGGGTCTGCGCCGTGTATTGGAAGATGCGGCAGAACGGCAGCTGCTGGTTCAGATCAAGCTGGTCCTTGCGCTTGTGAATGCCCCACGTCTTGTAGTCGAAGGCGTAGTACGACCGCATATAGGTCGCGATCTGCGCCATGATGTTCGACGTGAGCATGTCCTGCTCGGAGTGATAGATCGTGCGCCACTGATCCGGCGTCAGGGCGCGCCGCGGCGCCTGCGGGCTCGGCGTGAGGTACTGCTGGTAGAACTGCTGCTCTTCGGCGCTGGCGCTCTGCAAGAAGGTCAGCGCCGACGACATGCACCAGGCCTCGTCGTACTTGCCGGTCTTCATGTACGCGTTGAACAACGCGCGGTACGACGCGATCCGGAACGGGCTCATCGCGATGAGCCGCTTGTGCTCGTCGATGGCGTCTTCCGGGTGTGAGCCCGTCCGCTCGTAGAGATCCGCCAGAATCTCATGGATCTGGGTGTTGTCGGGACGCATCTTGGACGCGATCTTGTACGCCTCGATGGCAGCCCCGAAGTTCTCCTGTCGCGTCCGGTAGATCTCACCGAGGTTGCGCCACAGGAGCAGCTTGAGGTTGTCGATGTCGTCGGTGCCGTCCAGGTCTTTGACCCGGTGCAGCATCTGCCGGTAGGCGCGCTCCAGGCCCTTCCAATCCTTGTGATCGGTCAGGATGCGGTCGATGGCCTCGAAGGACTTGAGCGTCTCCGGGTTCACCTCCACATCCAAGCTGGCGTTGAAGTACTTCGCAGCGGTGAGCGCATCGCCCACCTTGTCACGCTGAATGACGGCGATGGTGTAGAGGTACTTCGCCTTGCGGGTGGCGTCGTCCTCCTTGTCTGCCAGCGCGGTCAACACCTGCGTGGCCTCACCCCACATACCGTGCTTGGTGTAGAGGTTGAGCAGCTTGTGCAGGACGGCCGCCGAGTGCGGGTCGTTCTGCAGCGCCTCACCGTAGGCCTGCACTGCGCTGCCTACGTCCCCGAGCTGGTCGGTGAAGATGTCGCCGATCTCCACGAGCACCGTGTACCGCTCCAGCGGATCCTGAATCAGCTCGAGCTGACGACGCCGGTACTCTGCCACGCGGTTCCACTGTCCCTGGTCACTGTGGAGGGCGACGATCGCCTCCAGGGTGGGTGCGTGGTACGGCTCGACCGCAAGCGCGGCCTCGAACATCTCCTGCGCGGTCATCGCCTCGCCGGTGATGACCTTGATGCGCCCGGACCGATAATTGAGCTCGGTCAGGTCGGCCTCGCCGAGCTCGTCGGCGTGATGACGGGTGATCTGCCGGTAGAGTTTGTACGCGCGATCGTAGTCCTGTCGGTCGTACATCAACCGCGCCATGCCCATCAGCGTGGGCAGGTGGTGGTTGGCCAGCTCGTACGCTTCGCCGTACTCCTTGAGGGCGCGCTCGGACAGACCCAGCTCCTCGTAGCACAGGCCCAGGTTGTAGTGCAGCAGGTGCAGGTTCTCGTTCGCGCGGTCGTTGCCCCGGTTGCGAACGAGCAGCTCGAGCAGCGGTTGCGCCCGCTCCCACCGACGCTCCCGCAGGTACATATCCGCCAGGGGCTCGGCCGCCTCTTCGTTCGCCGGGCTCAGCTCGATGGTCTGTTCGTAGTAGTCCAGCGCACGGATCTCGTCGCCGAGGCAGCGCTCGTAGGTCTGGCCAATCCGGCACAGGAGTCCGGCCTTCTGCTCTAGATCGCGCGTGTACTCCTCCTCGGTGCGCAGCATCGAGATGACGCCCTGCCAGTCCTCAACCCGCTCGTACATTCCGCGCAGCGCGTCGATGGCCGGGTTGTAGCTCGGCACCAACTCGAGCGCGAAGCGATAACGCTCCTCGGCACCCACGGCATCCGCCAGGTTCTCCTCGCGAATGCGGCCCATGCGGTAGTGAAGCTCGACACCTGAATCCACGTCGCTGACAAGCGCGGCGAGGGTCTCGTACACAACCAGGCAATTCTCCCAGTCGCTGGTCTCCTCATAGAGCGACGCCAGCTCGTACAGTGCGTCCGTGTTCTGTGCGTCGATCTCCAGGATGCGACGGTAGGACTCGATCGCGCGGTACACGTCATGGAGCTGCGTTCGGTACACCGCACCCATGGCGGCGTAGACGTCGGCTCGCGTCGCCGGGTCCGGCACGGCTTCAATGTGACGCTCGTAGGTCTGCACGAGGTCGTCCCAGCGCTCCAGCTCTTCGTAGAGCCGCACCAGCTGGATGATCGCGTCCATGTTGTGTTGGTCGATGAGCAGGATCTTGCCGTACTGCTCCACCGCCCGGTCCAGGTCGCGGAACTCCTCCTCGTACACCCGCGACATCTTGCGGTAGACGGTGACCTGCGAATCGTCGCCCTGCGCCAGCGCCAGCTGGAGGTCGTACACATCCAGAAGGTCCGGCCACTTCTCCAGGTGGTCGTAGAGACGCTCGAGCGCTTCCAGGCTCTCCGCGTGGGTCTGATCCACCGCGAGGACATCGCGGTAGGCCTCCACGGCCCGCTCGACGCTGCCGACATGCTCTTCCCACAGCACAGCGACGCGATGTTTGAGCGCGACAACATCGTCCGGCTCGTACAGCGCGGCCGCCTTCCGGCCCAGGATCTCGATGAGGTCCGTCCACGCACCCGAGACTTCGTAGATGCGCTCCAGGCTGGCCAACGCGTCGATGTTCGACTCGTCCAGACGCAGGATGTTCCGGTACGCCTCGATCGCCTGCTCGGGGTCGCCGAGCTGGAGGTCCCAGAGATCGCCCACCTTGCGGTAGAGGTCGATCCGGATGTCCTCCTCTTGCGTGCGGTGCGCGCGCATCTCGATGATCATGACGAGCTCTGCCCAGCGCTCCTCCGCCTCGAAGATGCGCTCGAGCCGCGCGAGCACCTCCACGTTGTCCGGGTCCAGCTCCTGCGCGCTGCGGTAGTGCGAAACCGCCTGCTCGCGGTCACCAACGTGCTCGGCATAGATGTGCGCGATGCGCATGTGGAGCGCCAATGCGTCGGGAGTACCCTCCACCTGCGCCAGCATGGTCGAGTAGGTCTCGATGAGCTCGCCCCACTCGCCCGTCTCTTCACCGAGGCGCTCGAGGTCGGCAGCGGTCTGCTCGTCCTCGGGGTTCTCCATGTAGGCACGGCACAGGTAGATGAGCGCCGCGAGAGGATGCTCAAGCTTCTCCTCGTAGATCTGTGCGGCGTTGCGCAGCAGCTCGAGTCGCTCGAACGGGTCCGTGGTGTGCTCGACCCGGGTCATGTAGAGATCCGGCAGCCGGTCCCATTGTTCGGTCTCGGCGTAGAGCACCTCGAGCGCACGTGACGCCACCATATGGCTCGGCTCGAGGTCGAGCACGGCGTCGTAGGCCGCGATGGCCTCGTCCTTGCGCGAGACCTTGTTCTCCCACAGATCGGCGATCCTCAGCTGCAGCTCAATCTGGTCCGGCAGCCGGCTCTCGTCGCCCATGGCGTCGAGCACGGCGACCTTCTGCTGGAGGATCTGAACACACGGCTCCCACTCCCCGGCGTCGCTGTAGAGCTGCTCAAGGCTGTCGAGCGCGATCTTGTGCGCGGGGTTGATGTCGAGGACCGCGCGCCAGGCCGCGACGGCCTGTGGCGTGTTGCCAAGAAGCTCACCCTGGATGGAGCCCAACTCGACGTAGAGCTCAAGCATCTCGTCGCTGTCGATGTTCTCCAGCGTGATGATGTTCTGAACCACGTCCACCAGCTGCTCGTACTGACCCGTGCGCCGGTACAGGTCGCGGCAGGCAAACAGCGCCTCCCGGTTGGTCAGATCGATGTCCAGAACCTTCCGCCACGCGGCCAGGCTCTGATCCTCGTTGAGCAATTCGGTCAGCCACAGGCCACCCTGACGACTGAGCAGCTCCACCTTTCGATCCGGATCACCGGTGATGTCCGCCTCGCGCTCGAGGACATCCACAAGCTCGCTCCAGCGCTCCTCGCGCTCGTACAGCGCCTGCAGGCTCTGCAGTGCCGTGATGTCCTGCGGACGCAGGTCGAGCACGCGGTTCCAGAGGTCCAGCGCGTCCAGAGGCCTCATCAGCATCTGGTCCGCCAGCGCCGCCATCTTGGCAAAGACCTCCGCCCGCTCCGCCTCGTCGTCGGCCAGCAGCTCGGTCTGCCGCTCGTAGATGCTGAACAGCGGC
>CALBXO010000097.1 GCA_937890335.1 uncultured Pseudomonadota bacterium
GCCCGACATCGACGCCTACCTCCGAGACAGCCGCCGGGTCTTGCGCGCCGTGGGCGCCCACGTCACGGGCAGGTTGCGGGACGCGGGCGCGACGCTGCCGGACCCGGAGGGCGGGTTCTACGTCTTCCCGGACTTTGCGCGTTGCGAGGGCGTGGCGCGCAGGCGCCATGCGACCAGCGCTGGATTCGCCGAGGACACGCTGGCCCAGACGGGCGTGGCGTTTCTGCCCGGAAGCCAGTTTGGTCGGCCCCCAGCCGAGCTGACCGCGCGGCTGGCGTATGTGGATTTTGATGGCGCCGCGGCGCTGTCCGCCGCGGCTGCCGCGGACGGGCCGCTGGGAGACCGCTTCCTTCGGAAATGGTGCCCTCGGATTGTCACGGCCATGGAGAGATTGTGTGGCCGCGTACAAGAAACCTAGCACCCACGGCGGTGCGATGTCCGTCGGACAAGCCCGTCGAGCCCGATGATCAGGCCATCTCCACGGGCTGCTGCGCCATGTTGGCCGTGATGGTCGCCATGTCGACGATGGTGTCGACGGTGCTGCCCATCTGAAGGACCGTCACCGCGCCGCCCACACCGACAAGGATGGGACCAATCGCGGTGGCGCCGCCCAGGGACTCGAGCAGTTTGTAGGCGATGTTGCCCGATTGGAGGTCCGGGAAAATCAGCACCGTGGGCTCACCGGTCAGCTTGGCAAACGGATAGACGCGCTCGCGCAGGTCGACGTTGAGCGCGACGTTTGCCTGCATCTCCCCCTCGACCTCAAAGTCGGGCTCGGAGGCGCGGATGATGGTCAGCGCCTCGCGCACCTTGTCCACGCGCTCGTGCCGCACATCGCCAAAATTGGAGAAGCTCAGGAACGCCACGCGGGGTTCGATGTGGAATGTGCGCGCCACCGCCGCCGTGTTGTACGCGATGGCCGCCAGCTGTTTGGCCGTGGGCTGGATGTTGACGGTGCAGTCCCCAAAGAACAGCACGCGGTTGCGGAACGCCATGGCGTAGACGCCGCTGACAACACCGTTGGGGCGCGCCTTGCCCAGGACCTGCAGCGCGGGACGCAACACCTCGGGGTAGGGGGCCGAGTAGCCGCTGAGGACCCCGTCCACGCGCCCCTCGTGGTGCATCATCATCGTGTAGTAGTTGCGGTTTCGGACGAGCTGCTTGGCCATGCGCAGGTGCACGCCCTTGCGCTCGCGCAGCTTCCACAGCCGCTCGGCGTACGCGTCGCGCGTTTCGCGATCGTGCGGGTCGTGGACCTCGATGCCGTCCAGGGAAAAGCCCAGCGCCGCGGCCTCGCGCTCAATCGTCTCCGGCCGCCCCACCAGCACCGGTCGGCAGATGCCTTGATCCGCCAGCGTGCGCGCAGCGCGGATGATCCGGACCTCCTCACCCTCGGCGAAGGCCAGGCGTTTGGACAGCTCCTGCGCCTTGTAGCGCAGCGGCTCGATGACGGCGTAGCTCGGCCCCTGCAGCTTCTCGAGCTGCCGGACGTACCCGTCCCAGTCGTGAATCGGCTGCCGCGCGACGCCACTGTCGCATGCGGCCTTTGCGACCGCGGGCGCCAACGTGGTCAAAACGCGCGGGTCGAACGGCTTGGGGATGATGTACTCGGGGCCAAACTCCAAGCTGGAGATGTTGTAGGCGCGCAGCACATCGTCGGGCACGGGCAGGTGGGTCAGATCGGCCAAAGCATGCACGGCGGCGAGCTTCATCTCCTCGGAGATCTTCCGGGCGCGGACGTCCAATGCGCCGCGGAAAACGTACGGGAAGCCCAGCACGTTGTTGACCTGGTTTGGGTAGTCGCTGCGGCCCGTCGCCATGATCAGGTCCGAGCGCACTTCGCGCGCCTCCGGGTACGGGATCTCCGGGTCGGGGTTGGCCAGGGCGAAGATGATCGGTCGCGGCGCCATGGAGCGGACCATGTCCGCCGTGACGGTGCCGGCCACCGACACGCCGAGGAAGACATCGGCCCCCTCCATCGCGTCAGCGAGGGTGCGCGCCGAGGTCTTGTGGGCAAAGGCCAGCTTGGTCTCGGTCAGGTTGGTCCGCTCGTCGTGGATGACCCCGCGCGAGTCGCACATCATGACGTTCTTGCGGTCTACGCCGAGGCGGATCGCCAGGTTTGTGATGGCGATGGCCGCGGCGCCAGCGCCGCCAATCACGACCCGGATCTCCTCGATCTTCTTCTCCTGGATCTCAAGGGCGTTGAGCAGCCCCGCGCAGGAGATGATCGCCGTCCCGTGCTGGTCGTCGTGAAAGACCGGGATGTCCATCTCCTCGGTCAGGCGCTGCTCGATGTAGAAGCACTCCGGCGCTTTGACATCCTCGAGGTTGATGCCGCCAAACGTCGGCTCCATCGCCTTGACGGCGGCGATGAACTGCTCCGGGTCGGAGCAGTCGAGCTCAATGTCAAAGACATCGACCCCGGCAAAGCGCTTGAAGAGGACTCCCTTGCCCTCCATCACCGGCTTGCCCGCCAGCGCCCCGATGTTGCCCAGCCCGAGCACCGCGGTGCCGTTTGTCACGACGGCGACGAGGTTGCCCTTGTTCGTGTACTTGTAGGCCGCCAGCGGGTCCTTCTGGATGACCCGGCAGGGCTCGGCCACACCGGGCGAGTACGCCAGGCTCAGGTCACGTTGGGTCTGGCAGGGTTTGGTAGGGACGACCTCGGTCTTCCCCGGGATCGGCAGTTCGTGGTAGCGCAGCGCGTCTTCGGACAGGCTCAAATTCCGTCTCCAGGCATCCGGTCTGTGATCGTTCAACCACGGGTGTAGATCATGTGGAAGGGGACGTCGACTCGCTCGGTGTTGTGGTTCGGCCGCGCGCGACTCAGCGGCGCAGCAACCAGCGCAGCGGGGGCGCGCCGCGTGACACGCCGCACCCTTTGTCGGGCTGCGGCGCACGCACGCCCGGATTGTCGGGATCGGCGTCGGGGCCCGCGGTCTCGTCGGCTGGGCTCGCGGGGTCCAGGGGATCGCTGCCGGCGGTGATCTCGTCCGCGTCGGAGATGCTGTCTCCGTCTGTATCCGCGTCCAATGGGTCGGTGCCGAGGCGGACCTCTGCGCCGTCGAGCAGCCCGTCGTCGTCGGTGTCAGCCTCCAGCGGATTGGTTCCACGGGCGGCCTCGTCCTCGTCGGGCAGCCCGTCTCCGTCGTCATCTCCGTCGCAGGCGTCGCCGCGCGCGTCGCCATCGGTGTCGGTCTGGTCGGCGTTGGCCCGCAGCGGGCAGTTGTCCGCCCCGTTCGCGACACCGTCACCGTCGGCGTCGTCGTTGTCGTCGCGGGCGTTGCGTGGATCCGTCTCCCCGTCGTCCACTCGCCCGTTGCCGTTGCTGTCTTCAGCCCCGTCGGACGCGCCGCCGCCGTCCGTGTCGCGACGCAGCGGGTTGGTGCGGGTGGCCGGGTCCGCGTCGGCGACAAAGGGCCCGTCGGTCGACGTTCCGGTGGCGGGTTCGGTGACCCCCAATTCGAGCCCGTCGGGCAGGCCGTCGTCATCCGAGTCGGCGTCGAGGGCTCCGGCGAGCCCGTCACCGTCGGGGTCGGAGCGCAGTCCTGGTTCCTCGCCGTCGAGGACGCCGTCGTCGTCGGAGTCGTTGTCTGTTGGAGAGGTGCCCAGCTCGCGCTCCTCCGCGTCGGTGAGACCGTCGAAGTCCGTGTCGACATGGCGCGCGTCGTCGGCGGCGTTCTGAGGGTCCAGCTCGCCCGGGTCCACGCGCCCGTTGCGGTTTACGTCCTCGTCGCCGTCGGAGATCCCGCCTCCGTCGGTGTCGGCCACACGTGGGTTGGTGCGCGTGAGCGGTGCAGCGTCGGCGACAAAGGCTTCAGCTTCCAGGTTCGTGTCTGCGTGGGGGCGTGTGAGACCCGCTTCGGTGCCATCCAGGACGCCGTCGTTGTCCGAGTCCGGGTCCAGGGCGTCGATGTCGCCGTCGTCGTCGCTGTCCGTGGCACCGTCGATTCCGTCGGGAACGCCGTCGTCGTCGGAGTCGGCATCCATCGGAAGTGTACCGTTCACGCTCTCCGCGGCGTCGGTGACGCCGTCGCCGTCGGAATCCAATGCGGTCGCGTCGTCACTGGAGTCGTTGGGGTCGAGCTCTCCGTCGTCCACGCGTCCATCGCGGTTCAGATCCTCCACGCCATCGGCCAGCCCACCGCCGTCTGAGTCGGCCACCAGCGGGTCGGTGGTGGTGTCGGGGTCAGCGTCAGCCCGGAAGTTCCCACGGTCCAGGGCCGTGTCTCGGTGAGGCTCCACCACGCCGAGTTCGGTGCCATCGAGGAGTCCGT
>CALBXO010000098.1 GCA_937890335.1 uncultured Pseudomonadota bacterium
TGCGCGAGGCACCGCTGGCCGTGCGAGGCAGGCGGCGTCCCGGGGAGAAGATGCGCTACTTGACAGCCAGCGCTGGATGTTCTCCCAGGAGTTTCTCCAGGAGCTGCGGAGGACCACCGACGCCTACCAGCCGCCGTCAAATTGGGGTCCTGGGACCGTACGGCCAACGGAACTGGGAGACTCCGTGAGCGGAATCCTGTCGCCGGAGTTCGAGCGGACCATCAGCTCTGGCCAGGATTGGCTCAGCCAGGCCAGGGCGGCGAGTGACTGGGTTGGCCAGACGGAGGCGTGGGCGCAGCGAGCCGCGAGTGTAAACGGCTCGGTGGAGCGATTCAGCTCGGGGCCACACATGGAGCCTGCCAACAAGCTTGTGAAACAAATCAAGGACAAGTTTCCAGGCGACAAGATTCGTCCGGCCCGTACCCGCCAGTGAGCCAGGCGCAGCGCTCAACTCCAGGCTGGCCTCTCCGTGCAGTCTCGTCGGTGTGGACCTCGCTCGTTGTGGCCGGCCTCTGCGTCGCTGGCGCGGTGCATGGCCTGGGAGCGGCGTCGATCGAACCCGCGGCGTCGATCGAACCCGCGGTCTCGATCGAGCCCATGCCCATGGTCTTCAGCGCACGTGCGAGCTCCGCTCGGCCATACTGGGGATGGTTCAACCTTGCCGGCCCCGAAGGCGTGTGGAAAGTCCACGCCGCCGGCGACGAGTCAATCATCGAGTTCATGCCGTTTTCCCCCGACAGAGCGGCGGTGGCGGTGCAAACAACTCTTTTTCCACACATTGGGGCCGCAGCGGTGCAGGGAGACCGACTTGCGCTCGTCGCCAGCATGGCGCGCCGCGGCGTCTTCGCGGCCGTGTTGGGGCCAGCGGGCCTGGAAGTCGCGCCGACTCCGCTTCCCGAGGGAGACGAAGTCCTGGGTGTCGCCCTGGAGCCGGACGCGCTTCGCGTCGCGTACAGGGGGCGTTCAAAGGTGGGAATGCTGCAGGTGATTGAGGCGGTCATCCCGATGGTGGGGGAGCCTGAGTTCATTATCACGCCGATGGTGACTCTCATCGTCTACCCGCATTTTGCGCGTTGGAGGCCTGCTGAACGTGATTGGTCATACGGTGCTCCAGACGGGCAGACACCTCAGTGGGCTGGGATCGACGGACCGCACTTGGGTCCGACGCTCGAAGATGAGACATCCATCGATTCTGTGGCTTACACCGGCAGGTTGCGGCCGGGTGCGTATCGCTACAAGGACCTACCGATAGGACGGCTGGGGTCTGATGGCGAACTGGTTTCGACACCGACGGCGCCTGGTGAACACGCCATTCCGCAGTTCAACATCTATCTGAGGCGGAACAGTGGTCTTGAGCGCGTGTACAGTTGGCGGTTCGAGGGACGCGTCACACAGATTGTAGGTGCACGACGGTTGATCCTCGGGATCCGTCGCGCAGCAACGCCCGAGGATCCGCGAATCGAGTTGGTGATTGGAGAGCAGGGGACCTCCAGTCACACGATCGCGCTGCTCGATTCCCAATGCTCCGAGTACACAGTGGAGGGAATGGTGTTGGTTCCCACGCCGAGTGGCTTCGAACTGGTGGAGCCGGGGGGGTGTCGGGCCTCCCTGGACCACGGGTTGCGTCGCTCGGACGTGATGTCGTCCCGGGAACGACCGGAGCCGAGAGCCTCGCGCCGGGGCGGCGGAGAGGCCGACTTCCACCCAATCGCCGGTGCCGCCCTGGCCCTGCTCGCCGGGCCGCTGGCTGCGGGGTTGGGTATGCTACTGGGTCACAGGCGTTGGCGGTCCCCCGTGGCCTCGGCCATCGTGCGGGGCGGATTCCTCACCACGGGGGTTGCGGTCACGCTGTGGGCCCTCACCAGCATTGGAGGTTTGCCCTGGTGACGAATCAACGCGCGTACCAGGGCGGATCATCGAACGCCATTGTGCGGATCATAGTTCTGTCCATTTGCCCTCGTCGCTGAGATTGCGGTTCTGGATTCCGGCATCGGACAGCGGGGTCGGCGCATCCTCGCGGCCGCCGGTGTTGCGGTCCCGATCCAGGTCCGGCAGGATTGGTACTACTGAAGAGGCATGGCCCGATGATTGAGAGCGCCACCGGAAATCTGCTGCACGCGAACGTCGATG
>CALBXO010000099.1 GCA_937890335.1 uncultured Pseudomonadota bacterium
TGTCGCCGCGTCGCCACAGGGCAGGACCATCCCAACGGCGTTGGCTCAGTCCGGAGGATTGGGGCCGGCCCTGTAGCCATCGACGAGACGATTGTCGCCTTCCAGCAGCACGACCACATCCACTACCAGGTCACCCGCGGGCCGCTGCGCAATCACCTGGGTACGCTGGTGTTCCGCGAGGAGGCGGGCGGTACGTTGATCGACTACCACATCCGCTACGAGGGCAAGATCCCGTTGCTCGGCGAGCTGCTCAAGCCAGGACTGCAGTTTCTTTGGTGGCTCAACGCGCGCCGACGCATCGCTCGCCTGGCAGCGCCATGAAGAAGGTCGCGCCGTCACCTGGACGGCCCTCGGCCCAGACGCGACCGCCGTGCCGCGAGACGATGCGTCGCACCGTGGCGAGCCCGATCCCGGTGCCGGCACGGCGGCGCTCCCACAACACGGCGACCCGTGCGACGTGTCGAGTCGGCTGTATCAGGCCCCAATTGGGGTAACTCCGGCGAGGTCGCAGCCCACTTCGTACCGTCGCCGTTGCAGATCGTTTCCAAATCACCTGCGTTCCTGCTCCGGAACCAGCCACGGAGACGCTCATGAACCGCACACTCGCCGCCCTCACCGTTCTCGCCGCCCTCGTCGTGACCGCGCCGGCGTTCGCCCAGTACAACCAGGCCGCCGGGACCAGCGTGCCGACGGCAGCGCAGGAGGTCGTTACGACGGACCAGGAGGGGCGCACGGTGACCAAGACCGTCCACCGCAAGGTCGAGTCGGACTCCTTTGGCAATGCACAGGGCAACAAGTACGACCTGGCCGTGGACGGCGCGTTTGAAGGCCAGACGATTACCGTCATTCAGCTCTACACGGGCGGCGGCTTTGACTTTGAGTTGCCGCGCAAAGCGCTCAAGGAGAAGGGGTTCTCGGTCTATCGCTGGCACAACGGCGCGCCTCCAGCCAAGGCCCTCGCCGCCGCGCTCAAGAAGTCCAACCAGCTCTGGATCATCAGCGGCGACCGCCAGCATCTGGGGCCCGACCACCTGGCCGTGATCAAAGAGTTCTTTGATGCGGGCCACGGGCTCTACCTCTGGGGCGACAACGCCCCCTATACCGGCGACGCCAACTACATCGCCCGCGCGCTCTTTGACGTGCACATGGACGAGGCGGTGTACAAGACGGCCACAAATGTCGTGACACTGCAGAAGGAGACGGGCCAGCCAGGCTTTGTCCCCAACCACCTGATTACGACGGGCCTCGAGTTCCTCTACGAGGGCCACACCATCCCGGCCCTCTACGCCGACGGAAAGCTGGAGCCGCTCATCCAGGGCTCGGACGGCATCCTCGTGGCCGCGCTCTACGACAAGAACGGCCGCCGGGCCATCGTGGACACCGGGTTTACGCGCCTCTACATCAATTGGGATACGGCGGGCACGGGGCGGTACGTGAAGAACGCCGCAGCCTGGCTCGCGAACGTGGAGCGCTTCGGCGACAAAGTCGCCGCCACCCGCTGACCGCGCGCGAGTTGGCAGTCGCCCTCTCGGCGCTCGCTTGCGGGCACCCAGTCAGGACCGCGAGCGCTCGCTTGCGTGGTTTGCGACGGTCGGTGGCAAGATGTCGCCGCGTGCTTGCAGCGCGAGTGCCTCCGGATGCGCCCTGTAGTGCGCTCTGACGGTCTGGGCGAGCGACTCCCTCACTGACGGCGTCAAGACGCTTGGCGTCCCGTCCGTGAGCACGTCCGCAATCTGCGCCAGCAGGCGGTCCTGGGGAGCGGGCAACCGCGTGGTCCATGAGCGCAGGAGATCTGGATCGACCCGGTTGGGCAGGGACCCCAGAATGCCAACGTCGTTCTGGTCGTGCACGAGAAGGCCGGAGCTCGTGCCTCGGTCCAGTGTCAGGACCTGTAGGAGGTATACGGAGTGGTAGTCGAGCTGGGCACGCCGCTCGTCAGGGGTTGGGGGCGCCGCCGCGGCGAGCACGCCGTGCACAATGGCCAGATAGGCGTCGATGACGGCGACGCTGAAGGCCTCGGCCAGTTCCAGGTCCGCCGCCGGTTCCTCGGAGTTGTACTGCTCAAGGTACGCATGCGCGACGCCGCGGTGCCGCTCCAGGGCCGGAATCGCAAAGTAGAGATCGCCCTGGGTCAGGGCGGTGGCCAGGGTGCCCTCCGGCGCTCCGGAGAGCCCGCGGGCGAACGCGTCCATGAACGCGGCGCGGTCGTCGCCGTCGGGAATGGCGGGATTCAGGTCGCCCATCATCCGCCAGCCGCCGCGCCCGTCTCGCAGCTCGGTCCAGGACACATGCATGTGCATGGACGGGGCGCGCGGGTGTTGCGGGTGGACGATGCAGGACAGGGCTGTCGCCGACGAGAGCCGCTTGTCGGGGAGATCGTCGTAGTGGATTGCGGACACGTTCAGCGACGCGCGGTTCAGCAGCGCGGTCTCGGTGGCCTCCAGCCTGTGACCGCCGCCGTGACGCCCCTCGTCGCGCAGCCATTGGGCCGGCTGCAGGCGCAGTCCGTCACCGTGGGTCTGGCTGAGGCGGTCGAGGCCTTCCGCGAATCGGCGCTGCAGGCGCTCGAGCAGTGCACGGACAGTGGCGGCGGTAGCGGAACCGGCAGGTGTGAACGTCATGGCGCTCCTTGAGGTTGCCCGGATGGCTACCGCATTCTGGGGCTGCGTGTCACGTCCGCCCACAGGGGCCACGGGGGGCTTTCCGCGCCGACATACCCCCTCTGGGGCTTGGACCGTTCCGGTGTCCGTGGGGTAGCGTGGCCCGGATGGCGAGCCCCCCGTGTCCCGAAATCAATCCGCCGCTGAGCGCAGGCCCCATGCGGCGATGGACCTATCTGCGGCACCCGCTGGCGCTGCTCAGTGTGTGTGCAGTCCTCGGTCTCATCTGTGGGGCTTCAGGGTGCCAGCAGGAAGGGTCGACCGGTGCAGCGACGGCGCTGGAGGCCCTGCTTCACACCCCTGGACCGGCCTACGATCAGCCGTATTCTGAGCTGCATCTGGTCTGGCTGGAGACGCCTGACCCTCGGCGCGAAACCTGGCGCTCTGGACCGGCCGGCGCCGAAGCAG
>CALBXO010000100.1 GCA_937890335.1 uncultured Pseudomonadota bacterium
GGGGAAGTCGCGCCGGTACCGCAGAATGAGCTCGTCGGTCAGGGAGCTTTTTCCGGCGCCGCCGGTGCCCGTGATGCCAATGACCGGCGCCCGAGGCTCTGTACGCTCCGGTAGCGTGATCTCGGCGAGCCGGCCCTGCTCCGCGACGGTGATGGCGCGTGCGACCGCCAGATGGACCCCTTCTCCCAGGGCGTCGGTGTCCGGCATTCCGCCGCGTGCCACGGGGTCGTAGTCGGCACCCTCGAGCATCACGTTGATCATGCCCTGGAGGCCCAAACGGCGACCGTCATCCGGGCTGAAAATCCGCTGGATTCCATAGTCGTGCAGCTCGCGGATCTCGCGCGGCACGATGACGCCGCCGCCGCCTCCATAGAGTCCGATATGGCCCGCACCCCGCTCGTTGAGCAGGTCCTTGGCGTACTTGAAGTACTCCACATGCCCGCCCTGGTAGCTGCTCAGCGCGATGGCCTGGGCGTCCTCCTGGATTGCCGCGTCCACGACCTCCGCGACGGAGCGGTTGTGCCCAAGGTGCACCACCTCCGCGCCCGAGGCCTGAAGGATGCGGCGCATCACGTTGATCGACGCGTCGTGTCCGTCAAAGAGACTCGCCGCCGTCACAAACCGAAGTGGGTTGGCCGCTTCGTAGGGGGCGGTGGTGGACTTCTCAAGCGGGTTGGGGTGCGCGGACATCTCGGTCGCCTCGGGATGGGGTGCGCGCGCAGAGTAGGGTCGCGGGCCGTGGCTCGCAAGGTCTGATCGACCGAGCCGCCAGCGGGCTCTTCACCGGCCGGGGAGCGGCGCGGCCTCAGTCGCCCGTTCGGTCTCCGAACCTGCCGTACTTTACCGACAGCGCCCTCATTACGGGCTCGAGAGACTGCAGGGCCCTCGATGAGCGCTCGCTGTCTTGCCAACGCTCTCCGTGCTCTCTGCGAAGGTCGCGCAGGCGCTCGGTATTGGCCGCGTCCCGGTCGTGTCGGCAGCCTGCGCATTGCCACAGGCCGTCAAACCACGTCGTGTGCGCGGCGGGTTTGACGGCGTTGCAGATCTCGCACGTGCGTTCGAGCTCCTCCGCCAATGGCAGCAACTCCAAGTCGGCCAGCGCGCGGTGGGGGCGGTCTCTGAGAGTCTCCGTCAGCCTTCGGAGTTCGTCGCCATCGAGCCAGATTGCGGTGCAGGTGGGGCAGACATCGATGTCGAATCCGTCGGCGCGAGCGACCATCATCCTCTGGCGGTCGCGTGGACAGAAGACGGCCAGGTCGTGGCCGCATGCGCCACATTGGCGGGCGCCGTCGGCGTTCTGGGTCTCGCACCAGCGACAGCGTGTGGGCTCCTCCATTGCGGCGCGGACTGCGCTCTCATGGAAGGCCATGCCGCCGTCGTGGAGAAACAGGCCGAGCTCCCCGCGGTCAAAAAAGTGAGCGTCACAGCGCGGACACTCCTCGAACGCGGTGCCTGCGAGCACCGGACGCATGGCTTCTCCACAGTTCAAACACTTCATGCCTGTAGCTTCGGATCGATGCCGTTTCAACACAAGCCGTCGTCGCCGGACTCCGCTGATCACGTGATCAGCGCTGCTCATTTGGATCGCTATCTTGTTGAGATCAAAGGGTTTTTTGACCGCCGATCTGCCGTGTGGGACAAACGTTCACATCGACTGGAGGTTCCCGATGTCCAAGCAGTTCGAGCTGTTCGTACCGCCGCCCTCTCTGCCTGACGAGCCCCCGCGTCCCCTTCGGGATCCGTGGTTCAACGACGCGACGGGCAGCTTTGCGCTGTACCAGGGCGACTGCATGAACGTGCTCGACGAGATGGGTGCCGAGCAGTTCGACATGATCTTCGCCGATCCGCCGTACTTCCTCTCCAACGGAGGAATGACGTGCAAGAACGGCAAGATGGTGTCCGTGCACAAGGGCGGTTGGGACGAGAGCCGCGGCGCGGAGGCGAACCACGCTTTCAACCGGGCCTGGCTTGCGCGTTGCCAGCGGGCGCTGCGTCCGAACGGGACGATCTTTGTCTCGGGGACGCACCACACCATCCACAGCATCGGGTATGCGATGCAGCAATTGGGCTTCAAGATCCTGAACGACCTGACGTGGTTCAAGCCCAATCCGCCGCCGAACCTGAGCTGTCGCTACTTTACGCATACCACCGAGACCATCATCTGGGCCGGCCGCGACAAGAAGACCAAACACCTCTTCAACTACGCAGAGATGAAGAGGGAGAACGGTGGCAAGCAGATGCGGTCGATGTGGAACATGAAGCCGCCGAACAAGGCGCAGAAGTCGGAGGGAAAACACCCGACGATGAAGCCGCTTCCGCTGCTGGACCGCATTGTGCGTGCGGCATCCAACCCCGGCGACCGCGTCCTCGATCCGTTCAACGGCTCTGGCACCACGGGGCTGGCCTGTGCGCAGACCGGCCGCAATTATGTGGGCATTGAGCGGGACGAAGAGTACCTGGAGCTGAGTCGTCGCCGGCTGCTGGCGTCTCTCGGCGAGGCGGAAGTCGAGCGTTTGACGGTGGCCCGCTGAGGGTAGCCCCAGGCGACCTCGGCGTTCAGCGGCCTTTGTATTCGGGCGCGCGCTTGGCGAAGAACGCCCCCACAGCTTCTCCGAGATCCTCGCTTGCCAGGTAGGCGGCGTTCCACGTGGCCACATAGTCGAGGCTGTCGCCGACGGTCTTGCCGTCTTGCCAGTCGAGAATGTGTTTGACCCCCTGGACCACCAGCGGCGGAAGCGAGGCGATGGTCTGCGCTTCCTGCCTGCCGCGCTCAATGAGCGCGTCGCCGGGCTCGGTGATGTCGGAGACGAGACCCAGCCGCAGTGCGCGCTCGGCGTCAATGTCCTTGGCGGTAAGCGCGAGCTCCCGTGTCGCAGCGTCGCCGATGATCTTGGGGAGGCGCTGGAGGCTCCCCAGGTCGGCGACGATTCCGATGCGCGCCTCGCGCACGCTGAACCGGGCGTCGCTGGAACAGATGCGCACATCGCAAGCGCTCGTCAGGTCGATACCTCCGCCGATGCACCAGCCGTGGATCGCCGCGACGACGGGCTTGCGACACCTCGCTGGGCCAGAACACTGGTGCTGGAGGTCCCGGATGAACTGACGCAGCTCGGTGCGAGGCCCGGCCAGACCGCCGGCCATATGAGGGCCGAGGTCCACCATGGCGGCCTGCAGATCGAGTCCGTAGGTGAAGTTCTTGCCGTTGCCGCGCAGAAGTACCGCGCGGACCCGTTCGTCGCGGTCGAGCGATGTGAACACCTCACCCAGCTCGCGGAACATGGTCGGGCTCATGGAGTTGCCGACCTCAGGCCGGTTGAGCGCGACTTCGGCCACGAAGCTATCAATCTCGACAGTAAGGGTCTCGAAACTGTACTCGGTCATGGCGTGGGGTCTCCCGGGGTGGTCCAGTGTTCTCGCAATTGGGCGACAGCCTCGCGCATCGCGTCCTTGCGCGGGGCGTGTTCGGACATGTCGGCCAGCCAGGCGAGCCACACCGACGGCGGCATCATACACAACGTGGCATCCGGCGCGACAAGGCCGGTGGTCGCCTCGTAGAGCGCGTCCTGTTGGGTGGCCGCGGCGTACAGCGCCGTGTTCGCGTGGCAGAACCGGAGCAGGTCGTCGTTCCGGGTCTCCTCGGCCGCGTCGGTAGCGCGCGTCAGGCTCATGACCGCCTCGTCGTGGCGTCCGGTGACGGTCAGGACTGCGCCGAGAGTCGCCAGGGCCGTCGCGTTGTCGTGGGGAGGCAGGTCCTCGGTGAGGAGCTCGCGCAGGATCCGCTCGGCGGCATCGAACTCGCCATCCCAGGCCGCGACAAACGCCAGGTTGGACAGGACCTCGCTGCGCCCAAATCGGGAGCCGGCTTTCTGGATGAGGCGGCGCGCCTCCCGGAACAGATCGCGGGCTCGATCACGATCCAGTTCGCACAGCGCGACCAGCCCCTGGTTGGTCAGGCAGACGCTGACCGACAGCTGGTCGCCGATGCTCTGCATGATGGAGATGGCCCGATCGAAACAATCGTGGGCTTGCTCGTACCGGACCTGCGCGAGTCGCACCAGGCCCAGGTTCGCGTAGGCCAGCCCCATGCGGTAGGGCGCGCCGATGGCCTCAAAAATTTCGAGGGCCTGTCGGAGGTGCTCCTCGGCGGCCGCGTTGTCGCCCTTGCGGAAGTCCACAACGCCGAGATGGTTGTGGACGATGCCGGTGCCCTCTCGGTCGGCGATGCTCTCCTTGAGTTGAAGTGCTCGTTGAAGTTGTGGGACGGCGAGCTCGGGCTGGTGGCGCTGGATGGCGAGGAATCCCAAGCCCGTCAGGACGTCCGAGACGCCTTGCAGGTCGTCGCTGCGCTCGAAGTGGGCCAGAGCCTGGGTCAGGTGATCCTCCCACCCGGCCAGGTCGCCCCGGCGCTTGGCCGCGTCGCCCAGATGCAGGCTGACGCGACCGGCGGTATGGGCGTCCACGATGCTGGGTTGCAAGAGCCGTAGGCGTTCCTGCGCGGCCGCAGCGCTCTCCGGGTGCCCACCGCGCTCGGCGAGCTCGCTCAGAGTGATGAGCGCTTCGACCAGCCCGTTGGCGTCTCCGGCCTGTTGGTAGAGCTCCACGGCCTCCATCGCCAGAGGCCGGGCCGCGTCCAGGTGGTTCTGAAGCAGACGCACGCGTGCTCGGCCGAGGGTGGCTTCGGCTCTTTCGCGTTGGAACCGGGTCGCGGTGGCGCTGTCGGCGGCGAGTCGGTAGTAGTCGTCCGCGGGGCCCACGTCCCCGAGCTCCTCGCAGAGGGCGCCCAGGGCAAGCCAGGCGGCTCGGCGGTCCACATTGTCGGGGTCGGGCCCGTTTCCGATCTCGCGCAGCAGCCGCAGGAACAGCTCGCGGGCCCGTAGGCGCTCAAGTCTGTGGCGGGCGAGGATCGCCGCTCGCTCCACATAATGGCGGTGGGCCTTAGGGTCCCCGGCAGCCTCGTAGTGATCCGCGATCTCGACCAGCGGTGGCACGCGACCGGCCGCGTCATACCAGGCCAGCTTCGCCTCTGCGGCCTTCTTGTGGAGCCGACCGGCGCTCTTGAGCCCGCCAAGCTCGTGCAGCAATGCCTCACGGACGAGCAGATGATCAAAAACCACGAGTGCGCTGCGCGCGGGCGGGGGCTGGCCGGCGTGGTCGGGAGGTTGGGCGCCGTGCGAGGCCCAATCACGGGCGACGAGTCCCTCGTGGACCAGGACATCAATCTCTTGCTCAAGGCGCTCCGCCTCGGGTGTCCCCGGATCAACCTCCAGCGCCTGCTGCAGGAGCTCTATCGGTGCTCGCTGGCCGAGCAACGCCAGCCATTGCATGACCAGCTTGAGTCCGGGGAAATGCGTGTGGCGATCCACGGCCTGGTCGATGCGCAGCGTCAGCAGGTCCAGCAGATGAGGCGAGGTCGCCCCAGTGACCCTGGCCCCGATCCGCGCGCCGGAGCTGTGCGGGTCGGCCAGGCTCCAGACCGAGCCGTCGTGCTGGAGCAGGGCTCTGTCGCGGAAGAAGCGCAGGGCCTGGACGGCAAACAGTGGGTTCCCCTTGCTCAGGGCATAGATCCGTTCCTTGAGGTCGTCAGACGCGTCGATGAGCCGATCCACGAAGAGGTCGCACGCGTCGCGTCCCATGGGACCCAGAGTGAGGTCCAGGACCTCGGACTCCGGCAGCGCGTCCAGGCGCGCGAGCAGTCCGCGCAGCTCAGGGTTTTCCCCACTGGGCTGCCGACGCCCCGCCAGCACGATACCGAGGGGGACCGGCCTGGCGCGCGTTGCCACGAGGAGATCGGACACCAGCCCGCAGGTCGCCCCGGTGGCCTGATCCATGTCGTCCAGCACCAGGATGGCCGGACCCGCGGATGCGAGCCCTATGACGACCCGGCTCAACCCGGCGAGCAATCGGCTCCCATCCAGCGTGGTCTCCTCGTCCGCGTCCTCCCCGGCGAGATAGCGCAACGTCGCGGGATCGGTGGACACGGTGTTCGGAAGGGAAGCGAGGACGGAGGCGGCCGTAGTCTCAGCGGCGTGCAGAAGGGCGTTGACCGCTTCGCGGACGGGGTCCAGCGGGTGGCTGGCGGTCAGACGGCAGTGGCCGGTCCCGATGGGCGGTGTGGCGTCCAGGCCCGCGGCCCAGGCGCGCCAGACGCGCAACAAGCGGCTCTTGCCGGCCCCGGCCGGGCCAAAGCATACGGCGATGCTGCGCGTTTGGGCCCTCGCCAGTCCCCGTGTGAACTCCTGGAGCGAGGACAGCTCTTCCATGCGCCCGAACGCGCCAGGGTCGAGCCTGGGAGTCCGCAGCGGATGGTCGCCGTCGGGGATCTCCCTCGCCTCGTCTGCCGTGATCAGAACCGCGCCCCCGTCCCGCGTCATCTGCGGTATCTCCACGGGGGTGGGTGCCTCGGATCTTCGCATCTCGGCGGAGGCGTGGTTGGAGCGACTGACTCTGGCCTCGCCGGACATCGCACGGTCGCCACCGGTGGCACGGCTGAGCCGATTGGCTGCGTCCTGTAGCGCGGCGAGCAGGTCGGCCGCGTTGGCGTAGCGGGCGCTGGGGTCCTTGGAGGCCGCGCGGAGAATCACGGGGCCCAATGGGCTTGTGGCCAATTCCGGTGTGAGCAGGGGAACCGGGTCGTTGAGCTGTGCGCGCAAGATGGCCTGCCGGCTCTTGCGCTCGACGGGCGGACGGCCTGTCGCTACCTCGAACAAGAGCAGTCCCAACGCGTAGACGTCGGAGCGGACGGTGGTCTCCTCCCCGCAGACCTGCTCAGGCGCCATGTACATTGGCGTGCCAAACACCTTCCCCTTGCCCGTGAGCGCAGCGCCGCCCTGCCAGCCCACGGCTTTGGCGAGCCCAAAGTCGAGCACTTTGGCGACGTCGGCCTCGCCGTAGAGCTCGCAGATGAGAATGTTCTCCGGCTTGAGGTCGCGGTGTACGATGTTGAGGGCGTGGGCCTCGGCCAGGCTCTGACAGACTTGCTGTAGGATGCGGGCGGCGCGGTGTTCGCCGAGACCCCCTTCCTGCCCGATGATTTCGGACAGAGGACGCCCCTCAGCGAACTCCATCACCATGTAGAACAGGCCGTCCGCTGTGCGTCCGTAGTCGTAGAGGCGGATGGTGTTGGGATGGCGCAGCTGGCTGATGTGCAGCGCTTCGCGGCGAAAGCGCTCGATGCTCGTGGGGTCCGAGGCAATGTCGGGCGACAGGAACTTCACCGCCACGTCGCGGCCGATGGACTCCTGGTGGGCCTTGTAGACCGTGCTGAACCCGCCGCGCCCGATCGCCTCCACGATCCGGAAACGACCGGCGACCAATTCCCCCGGGCGGGGCAGCTTTGGCTTGTGTGGCGTAGAGGTCACGTGGGTGACTGCGGTGGCCGATGGCGTCGCTGCCGACTTGCCTCGACAGCGGTTTGACTCTGGTCTGCCCGGAAAGTCTAATTCGAACAGTGCCCGACTGGCAACGCACTCAACCCGAGGAATCCCATGTCCCCCATCGCGCGTGTCGCATTGCTCGCCGCTGGAAGTGTCCTGATTGCCGCCGCCGTCGGATGTACCAAGGATTCTCCCTACTTCGATCCGGACCCGCTTGGCGCTAACAACGGCAACAACGGCAACAACGGTCGGAACAACGGCGTCAACAACGGCGCGAACAACGGCGCGAACAACGGCGCCAACAACGGCGCCAACAACGGCGCCAACAACGGCGCCAACAACGGCGCGAACAACGGCGCGAACAACG
>CALBXO010000101.1 GCA_937890335.1 uncultured Pseudomonadota bacterium
TGTTTCCGCCGTTGTTTCCGCCGTTGTTTCCGCCGTTGTTTCCGCCGTTGTTGCCGCCGGTGTCAGGCTGCGGCTCGGGCTCGGGCTCGACGCAGTAGACGTCCTTGCTCCGGATTTCGCAGTCGATGCACTCGGTGAGCGTGCACTGCGAGCAGCTCGTGGCGCCGTTGTCGCTCTGACAGATGACCGCGCCGTCGAGATCCCCTCCGCACGTGACGGAGATGTGCCAGCTGCCGCCGCCGCCGGACACGTTCTTCCAGGCGAGATTGCAGATGCCATCCTCCTGCCAGATGACGAAGATCGGCTCGTCGTCCACGGCGGGGACGAAGATGTAGACCTCCTCGTTCATGTCGTCGTTGTCGATGTCGAGCGAGAGCGTCACCTCTTCTCCGACGAGCCTGGTGTTCAGGTCGCGGTTCCCGATGGCGCTCGGCTGCACCTGCCCCACATTGGCGCGTTCGCCGGGACTGATGGCCGCGTTGTCCTTGTTGGGATCGGCCCTGCCGAACTCGGCGGCGTCGTTGACGCGGGAGAAGTCGATGGCGGCTGCGGAGGGCTCGATGGCGGGGCCTTCGTTATTGCCCCCTCCGTCTGCCGCCGGGTCACTACAACCGACCAGTCCGTATCCGGCCAGCGCGACGAGGCACGCCAGCATCACTGCAATTCGTGTGGTTCGCATGCCAACAGTCCTACCGGAGCCCTCGCGCGCGCGCAAGAGAACGGTGATGGTCGAGGTCGAGCGGAAGTGGGTGGGGGCGCTTCAGGAGGTGCCGTAGCGCTGCCTTCAGGGGCAGCTCGGCGGGGCGACGGTGTCGTCCACGCGGCTACTTGCCGCCCTTCTTGAGCTCAAGGAGGATCATCTTCACGACACTCTTGAGTGTGTCGAAGACGCCGGGGCCGTTGCGGTCTGCGGCGACAGCTTCGAAGTCCGGGTATTTGTGGCCGGGGTTGAGCAGCTCGCGCAGGTCCTCCACGGGGGAGATGTTGGGCAGGTCGCGCTTGTTGTACTGGACGACGAACGGAATGGAGTCCAGGGACATGCCGTAGGCATCCAGGTTCTCCTTGAGGTCCTCCATCGAGATGATGTTGGCCTCGTACCGCTCGCGTTGGGAATCGGCGACGAAGATGACGCCGTCCGCGCCCTTCATGATCAGCTTGCGGCTGGCGGAGTAGAACAGCTGGCCGGGCACCGTATAGAGGTGCAGGCGCGTCTTGAATCCGCGGATTTTCGGGAGCGACAGGGGCAGGAAGTCGAAGAAGAGCGTCCGCTCCTGCTTGGTCTCAAGACTGATCAGCTTGCCGCGCGCGTCCGGGTTCGTTCCCGCGTAGATGAACTTTACGTTGGTTGTCTTCCCGCACAGACCAGGCCCGTAGTAGACGATCTTGAGGATGATCTCCCGCTGGGCGTAATTGATGAACGACATGTCGGGTGCGTCCTGGTCCGGTCAGAAGGTGTCGCTGAACAAGTTCTCGATGTCCTCGTCGGTGATCTCCGCAAAGAGACCACTCGACGTAGCCGCCGTCGAAGCAGCCTTCTCATTCATGTCTGAGAAGATTGTGTCAAGCTCGCGGCCAGCACGCTTGACCCGAAGACGCACGAGGCCCTCGGTCGATCGGTTGTCGAACACGACGGTCAGAATCAATTCTGTTCCGACGAGCGCGATGTAGAGGCTGTCACGCTCGCCCTGGTGGTAGTGGGCCGGAAACTCGTTCTCGCCGAGGAGCTCAGCGAGGCCGCCCGTGGCGGCTGTGGCGCCGGCGACGAGAGAGGCCAACGACGTCGTGTCGATGTTCTCGGTCTGGCCGCACGACGTCACGAGCTGTCCGACCTTGTCCACAAGGAAGATCGCACGTGCCATGCTGTCGCGGAGGAGCTTCTCACACACCTCCGTCAACAGGCGGTGTTCCTCCTCGTAGATGACCAGCTGCGCTTTGTACATGAACCGAAAAGGCTCCCGTGTCGTGATCGCTCGTACATACCATGCAAGCCCGCAGGGGGGCAACGAATTGGCAACCGCGGTGGCCAATTCGCGGTCAGGACCGAGAGGCCCAGCAGAGTCAAATCGTGCGGCGGTGGGCCAGCGCGCGGCCGAGAGTCGCCTTGTCCGTGTATTCCAGGTCGCCCCCCATGGGGATTCCCGATGCAATGCGCGAGACCGTGATGCCGAGCGGCCCAAGGAGCCGGGATACGTAGAGCGCGGTCGTCTCGCCGTCGGTGCTCGGGTTGGTCGCGACGATCACTTCATCGACCGGGTCGCCGTCGTCACGGTCCTGCAGGCGCGTGATGAGCTCGCGCAGCTTGATGTCGTCGGGGCCGATCCCTTCCAGCGGGCTCAGCACCCCGTGCAGGACATGGTAGAGGCCTCGGAATTCCCCGGTGGCCTCGACCGCGCGCAGGTCGGTGGGGCGCTCCACCACGCAGATCTTACTGCGATCTCTGCGCGTGGACCCGCAGTAGATGCACGGGTCGGCCTCAGTGAGGTTGCAGCACCGGGAACACAGCACGATGCGCTCTTTGACCTGGATGATCGCTGCCGCCAGGTCGCGCGCGTAGGACGCGGGCGCGCCCAGGATATGAAACGCCAGGCGCGTCGCCGTCTTCTCCCCGATCCCGGGGAGCTTCGCGAGCTGGTTGACCAGCTCGGCGATGGGGTCGCGCGCCACGCGGGCTAGAACAAGCCAGGAATGTTCAAGCCGCCGGTGACCTTGTTCACCTCGGTCGCGACCATCTCCTGCGACAGATCGGTGGCCTGTCGGACCGCCGCCATCACGAGGTCCTCGAGCAAGCCCGGGTCCTCAGGGTCGATGACGTCAGCGTCGATCTTCAGGTTGACGAGCTCCTGCTTGCCGTTGACCCACGCCGTGACGCTGCCGCCGCCGGACGACGCCTCGACGACGCGCGTCTCCATATTGTCCTGGATGCGGCCGATCTTCTGTTGCATCTTCTGCGCTTGGCGGACGATGCCGCTGAATCCGCCTTTGACCGTCGACATGTTCACTCCACGGGTGGTTGCGCCGGGTGCCCCGGCAGCCGGGTATCCAAGCCGAACAGCCCCCACATTGCAAGACCGCGCGGGCTCCAAAGTTGCGTTCCGACGGTTCCGTGACGACTCTCGGACCACGATGAAGTTCAGAAGACCCGGAATCCTGGTGGCTGCGGCGCTCCTTCTCACCGCGTGCAAGACCTCGCCGTCCGAGCCGCCGCCCGCCGCACCCGTGGAGTCACCCATGACCGCAACCGGTCCCGCGACCGCTGTCCCTGGGACCCCGTGGTCCGTGTCGTTCTCCGACGGCTCGGGCAATGGTTTTGTCTTTCGCGGCACGCCGGATGCCACGACGTTCAACTACTTGCCCGTCGATCCCGCCCGAAGTTCCAGCGGGACCTACAGCGGCGGATCCCCAAGGTCCGGCGCGCTCGACGATGACGGGGCGCAGGCACTGTGGGAGCTGGTATTGCGCTGTCGGGATGCGAAGTCGGAGCACGCCACCACGCGCTCGAAAGGGACGGGCGCCTTTGACCTTAGCGCGCCGGGTGGGAACAGCAGCTTCCTCCTGGCGCTCGGGTCTGCATGCCTGCGCGATTTTGGGACGTTCGCCAGGTCCTACCGTGGAGCGCCGGCGCCGGCAGCTGCCACGTCGCAGACGTTTGAGGGCGTCGCACGCAACGCAAAGTCGGGTGCTCTGCTCATCACGGACGACGCTGAGATCTGGGTGGACCTGCCGGAATGGCCCGACGCTGCGTACGGAAAGCGCGTGAAGGTGACCGGACACTTTGGTGCGCGCGAGGACCTTCCGGTGTTCGTGCCCGAGGAGGGGCAGCCTGCCGTGGCCGGCATCCCCGTCCCCGCTGGCACCGATCTGAAGGCGGCGGCCACCCGGCGGGTGTTGATGGACATCAAATGGGAGGTGCTCGAGTGACCGGCTGCGCGCGCGCTTTCAGGGGACAAGATGCCTAAGAGTTCCCTTCTGCTCGGGCTGCGCGATGTCGTGGACATCGCGATGCGAGCGCGAAACCCATGGGAGGCGGCCCGGGCCGTGCTCCCCGCTCGTTTCCGGCCGGTCCAGGTGCTCAACGAGGACCGGGTCGCCGGTGGCGAGTCGTCCGGCGCCGCCGAGCTCGCGCGGCGGTTGCGCATGGTGCGCGCGCAGCTCAAGGGCGATGCCATCGTCAACGGGCGTGTGGACTACGGGCTGATGGGTCGCAGCGCCGCCTACACCGAGCTGGCGTCGATGACCGCGCTGCTTCGGGATCTGAACCTGGATGAGCTCGTGACGGACTCCGAGAAGCTCGCGTTCTGGATCAATATGTACAACGTGCTGGCCATTGACGGTGTCGTGGCCATCGGGATCAAGAAGTCCGTGATGGAGGTGCCGTCGTTCTTCAGCACGATGGCCTACCGGGTCGGCGGACACGTGGTGACGTTGGACGAGATTGAGAACGGGATCCTCCGCTGCAACAGCGCCCATCCGGCGACCAAAGTCCCGCAGTTCCCAGCGGGCGACCCGCGGCTGGCGCTGTGCCCCTCACAGGTGGACCCGCGGATCCACTCCGCGCTCGTGTGTGCGTCCACAAGCTGTCCCCCGTTTGCGTTCTACGACGCGGACCGGCTCGACACGCAGCTCGATCTGGCGACCGCCGGGTACGTGGAGGGCGACATCCGCGTGCGCGACGACGCGAAGGTGGTGGACATCCCCATCACGTTCCACTACTACGCGTCCGACTGGGGCGACTCCGCCGCCATCTACGCCTTTCTCATCGGGCACGCCACGGGCGTCTTGAGGCAGGCGCTGGAGCGGGCGGCTGAGGCCCAGTACGAATTTGAGTACCAGCGCTACGACTGGTCTCTGAACTCGGTGGCCTGATCTGGCAAAGCCAACCCTCACCGATGTGTGTGTTCTCGGCGCGGGCGCGGCGGGCCTCTGGGCTGCGGCGGCTTGCGCGCGCGGCGGTCTGCGCGTCGTCGTAATCGAGAAGACGGACCGAATCGGCACCAAGATTCTGGCCAGCGGCGGGACGCGCTGCAACCTGACCACCACCCTGGGCCCCCGCGACGCGGCCCGCCTCTTCGGCCCCGGTGAGCGGTTCATTCTGCCTTCCCTCAGGGAGCTGCCGCCCACCGCGGTTCGCCGCCATTTTCACGAGCTTGGCGTCCCCACCAAAGAGGAGCCCGAGCTCGAGAAGGTCTTTCCGGCGTCGGACAGCGCGGTGGATGTGCGCGATGCGCTCGAGCGCGATGCACGCGATTGGGGTGTGGACTTCCTCATGGAGCACCGCGTGACCTCGCTGCACCCGGGCTCGGACGCCTGGCGCATCAAGAGCAGTGGGGGCGATGTCTCCGCAAACTCCGTGATCGTCTGCGTCGGCGGCAAGTCCTACCCCAAGAGCGGCACAACCGGGGACGGGTACAAATGGCTCACGGACCTGGGCCTGACCGTCGTGGAGCCGGTCCCCGCGCTGGTGCCGCTGCGCAGCCCCGAGAGCTGGGTCCATGGACTCAGCGGACTGACCGTGGACGGCGAGGTCCGCGTGGGGACGGTGCGCAGACGAAGGCCGGCGCTGTTCACGCACAAGGGACTGTCGGGGCCGGGACCCATGGATGTGTCCGAGCAGGTCGCCCGGACCAGTGGGCCCGCCGAGGTGCAGATTGATCTGCTGCCCGACACGACCTGGGAGGAGGTGCGGGCCACGCTGATCGCTGCGTCGTCGGCGCGCCATCCGCCGCGTCTGGCGGCGCTGTTTCCGAGCCTGCCCAAACGGCTGCTGGCGCAGGTGACCGCGCGCGTCGGAATCGACCACGCGAACCCGGCGGCCAACGAGATCGCAAAGGCGGATCGAAACCGGCTGGTCGACGCGCTCAAGGGGCTCACCATCGTGGCGGACGGGACGCTTGGCTACGCCAAGGCGGAGGTGACCGCCGGTGGGTTGTCGCTGGATCAAGTGGACCGGAAGACCATGCAGGTCGGGCGCCACCCCGGGCTTTTTGTGGCCGGCGAGATGTTGGACCTTCAGGGGCCGATTGGCGGCCTGAACTTCCAGGCGGCGTTTGCGACCGCGGCGATGGCTGCAGCGGCGGCGATACGGCGCGGTCCGGGCTGAACGCGGCTCGTTCTACGCCTGCTTGCCGAAAGTTGACGCAGTGCGTCAGAATGCAGTCGTCCCCGTCATTGACGACGTAGGTGGGTAGTGTTGCCACCCGGTTTCGGCAGTCGCTGACGCCTTTGAGGCTTGACCCAAACGGTGGGAAAGTCTACATCCAACGCGCTCGCGGTGGCACGACAACCAAACCCAGAGGAACTCGATGGGCGTCTACAAAGCAGAATACATCTGGCTCGATGGGACCGAGCCGACCGCCTTGATGCGGTCCAAGACCAAGATCATAGAGCAGGGAAAGGAGCCGCCCATCTGGGGTTTTGACGGTTCCTCCACCAACCAGGCGCCCGGCGACAGGTCGGACTGCGTGCTGGACCCTGTTTTCATCATACCGGACCCGATCCGAGGCGACGACAACGTTCTGGTGCTGTGCGAGGTCCTGATGACGGACATGACGCCGCACCCGACCAATACGCGCGCGCTGCTGCGGACCGCGGCGGAAAAATACGCGAGCTACGAGTGCCTGTTCGGTCTTGAGCAGGAGTACACATTCATGAAGCAGGACGGGACGCCGCTGGGCTTTCCGGCCAACGGCTACCCGGCTCCGCAAGGCCCCTACTACTGCGGCGTCGGCGGCAGCCAGATCTACGGCCGTGACGTCGTCGAGGCGCACCTGGAGGTCTGCCTGGAGGCGGGCCTGGGTCTGTCGGGCATCAACGCCGAGGTCATGCCGGGTCAGTGGGAGTTTCAGGTCGGTCCTCTCGGACCGCTCGAGGTCGCCGACCACCTGATCTTGGCGCGCTGGCTGCTGTGCCGCATCGCCGAGGACTTCGAGTGCGACGCCACTTTCGACGCCAAGCCCGCCAAGGGCGACTGGAACGGCGCGGGCTGCCACGCGAACTTCTCCACCAACGAGATGCGCGAGTCCTACGACGCGTGCATCGCCGCGTGCGAGGCCATCGGCAACCACTACCTGGAGATGGTCAACAACTACGGCCACGGCATCCAGGACCGCCTCACCGGCGCACACGAGACCCAGAAATGGGACACGTTCAGCTACGGCGTCTCCGACCGAGGCGCCTCGATCCGGATTCCCTGGCAGGTCGAGCGCGACGGCAAGGGCTACATCGAGGATCGGCGCCCGAACGCCAACTGCGACCCGTACGTCGTCGCCCGCATGATGGTCAACGCCGTCTGCATGGACGCTGAGGCGCTCAAGAACGCCTGAACCCAGCGCGCCCTGGGGTTGGGCGGCGCCGGACTCCAGGCGTACCTGTCGGGCCAACTCTTGCGCGCGTCGCTGGATTGATGGCAATTGCGGGGCTCCCCACGGCAGGGAAGAAACGATGAGCTCTCGCGTTCGTGTGTATCTTGGTTGCTCTCTGGACGGCTGCATCGCCGGCCCTGATCACGACATCTCGTTCCTGCACGAGTTCGCCCCCGAGCCGGGCGAGGAACCTGCCGGTCTGAGTTTTACGGACTTCATCGAGGATGTCGGCGCCCTGCTCATGGGTCGGCGGACCTACCAGGTTCCGTTGGACTACGACGCGTGGCACTACGGAGATCGGCCCGTCCTCGTCGCGACCCACCGCGAACTTCCACCCGCCCCCCAGGGCGGGACGGCGTGGGCGGTGCAAGGTCCCATCGAGGACCTCATTGCCCAGGCGAAGGACGCGGCGGGGGACAAGGACGTGTACCTCGATGGTGGCGACCTGGTCAGGCAGGGGCTGGACGCGGGCCTCGTGGACGAGCTCTGTCTCACCTTCCTGCCGGTCGTGCTGGGGCGCGGCATTCGCCTCTGGGATGGGCTCACGGCGCGAACCGACCTGGTGTTCGACGCGCCGACGCGTCACCCTGGCGGGATGGTGCAGATCAGGGCACGCGTTTGGAAGCGGTGAACGCGCCGACCAGACTCGCCGACCCCCGGTCAGTGGGGAACCACAAACTGTGCGAGTTGCCTCCGTCGGGAGTCCAGAAGCTCACGAGGACTGCGACCCAGTCCCGAGAGAAGCGAAGATTCCTGCTGCGGACGCGGATACACCGCCGCTGACGGCGCCCGCGCCGCCGCTCCTCCTCACCTGAACTCTGCTCAGCCTACGTCGTCGTTAGCGGCACGAACGCCGTCATCGTCGGCGTCTCCACGCCCTCGCAACGAAATCTTCGCTTCTTCCGGGACCAGTCAGACGGGCAGATCCACCTGCGAGGCGAGCTCTTCGATGATCGCCTCCGACTCGGTGCGTCCGCCGCCCAGGGTGCCTGCGGCGCCGGCGAGGCTGACGCGGTGGGCCAGGACGGGGACGAGCAGGCAGGTGACGTCGTCGGGGGTCACGTAGTCGCGCCCGCGGACCAGCGCGTGGGCGCGGACGGCGCGGGCCAGGGCCAGGGCGCCACGGGTGGAGACGCCGGTGCGGAGGGCGGACGCGTTGCGGGTCGCTGCGACCACATCGAGGATGTAGTCGGCCAGGGACGGGTCCATCCGCACCTGACTTACGGCGTCCTGAAGGCGGCGCAGCTCGTCCAGGTCCAGCACGCTGCCCAGTGATTGCACAGGCTCGACGTTGCGGCGGTGGAGCACCAGCTCCCGCTCGACCTCGCGGCCCGGGTACCCAATCGACAAGCGCATCAGAAACCGGTCCAGCTGGCTCTCCGGCAGCGGGTAGGTGCCGTGGTACTCGAGCGGGTTCTGGGTGGCGATGACCACAAACTGCGACGGCAGATCGTGGGTCTGGTCGTCCATGGACACCCGCCGCTCGCTCATGGCCTCCAGGAGCGCGCTCTGGGTGCGAGGCGTGGTGCGGTTGATCTCGTCGGCCAGGACGACGTTGGCAAAGATGGGTCCGCGCTTGAACTCAAACCGGCCCTCGTCCCGCAGGAAGATCGACACCCCCAGGATGTCCGAGGGCAGCAGGTCACTGGTGAACTGGATGCGCTGGAAGGAGGCGTGGATGCTCAGCGCCAGCGCTTGCGCCAGCGTCGTCTTCCCCACGCCGGGCACGTCCTCGAGCAAGACGTGGCCGCCCGCCAGCAGGCAGGTCACGACCAGGTCGACGACCTCGGTCTTGCCGGAGAACACGGATTCGATGTTGGCGGTCAGCCGGCGCAGGAGCTCGGCGGGGGCAGCGGCTGGGGTCATGCGGGCTCTTGTCCAAAGTTCCAGATGGAGAGGATGCGCTTGATGGTGGGGATGTGGTCGATGGCGATCTTGCCCAGGAACAGGTCGGACTCGCGGCCGCCGCGCCGCAGGTAGTCCACCACAATCTCGCGGCCGTGCAGGTAGACGTAGTCCTTGGGGAATCCGCCCGGCAGCGATGTGTCCGTCAGTCCCCGCTTGACCCGCATGGTGACGTCCCAGGCCAGACCGGGGGAGGCGCCCAGATCGAGCAGCTCTCGGAACGTGTCGGCAAAGCCGCGGTCGTGCGCCAGCCAGGCGCCGAGTGCGCGGTAGGCGTAGGTCTCGACCTGCGATCGTCGCAGGAGCCCGTGCTTCTGCTCCATCACACTGGCCAGGCCCTCTTCGGTGGCCATGTAGTCCCGCAGCCCGAGGCCGAGGTTGAGCAGGCCCGAGCGGAACCCGTTGCACGCGCGCACCACATGGGTCCGCAGCTCGTGCACCACGAGCCGGCGCTCATCTTCCCGCGTGAAGAGGCTGTCCGATTTGATCCGGACCTCGCGGTGGCGCGCGGAGACGCTCATCCGTGCGGACATCTCGTCGAGGATGCGGACCTTCCAGTCATGGATGCCCATCCTCAGGAGCTCGGTCGACATGGTGGCCGCGATGGACACGGCGTCGATCCGCTCGTTGGACGGATAGCGCGGGTGGGTCGGAAACTGGTCCAGGTCGTAGCTTCCGTCGAGGATCGATCGCGCCACGTGGAGCAGCCGCGTGTCGGGTAGCCCGTAGATGCGGGCTGCGAGAGTGCCGAAGGCGCGCGTGCCGCGGGTGCGAAGTAGATCCAGCTGTAGCCGTAATTGGTCGGCCTGGTCCGCGAGGATATCGTCGACCTCCGTCTCTCCAAACTCGAGCGCATCCAGGGCGGCGGCAGTGCGCTGCATCTCCTCGGTGGGCAGCGGCAGGTACTCCAGGCGCGGGTCTGCAAAGCCGCCGCCGCGGAGCCCGACGCGAAACTCATCGAGCGCGCGCTGCCGCGACTCCAAGGTTGGGTTGAGCAAACGCGAGGGCGCAAGCCAGGACGCGATCTCGACGATCCGGCGGTCCAACTGGAGCAGCCTCGCGGTCTCCGCAGCCTCCGGAGCCCCGTCCCTGACGAGAGAGATGCTTTTTGACGAATCTTCCACGCAACAACCGGGGCTCGCGCCCGTGAACTCCTTTGAACAGTCGCTGGCCCCTCAATCGTTTGCACCACCGGGGGGACTCCGTGACAATAGCACCCATCGCCCCCGGGAGGGAGATATGAGCAATCCGATCGACTCAGGTTCTGGAGTCGGAGGTCTACAGAGCGCAGCGGAGACGGGCGCCGCCCAGGAGGCGGGCTCGGTGGAAGAGGCCGCCGACGCTTTCCGCACGGAGGTGGAAGGCGCGAGCCAGGCTGCGGAGTCTTCACCGGTGAACAGCCTGGCCATGGAGGTCGCCACCAAGATGCATGCTGGGCAGTTGGACCCCCACCAGGCCTGTGTCGAGCTGTTGGAGTCCATGGCCGAGCTGCGCTTCTCGATGCTGGAGCCGAACGCGCGCCGCGCCCTCGCGGTGGACGTGCGGACCTCGTTGATGGCGGATGGTTTTTTCGTGATGGAGGTCGAGGAGCTTCTTGGCGCCGCGCTGGAAAGGATCGGCTGACGCGTGCGAACTGCCCTCATCATCCTCCTCGTATCGGCGCTGTGTGCCACCGCGTCCGCCCAAGACCAACAGGCGACGCTGGCGGCGACCTGCACCGCCGACAAGGGCGTGGACCACCGCCTGCATGAACAGCTGTGTGCCGATCTCAGTTACCTGATGCGCACGAGCCGCGAGTACCGGGTCGCTGAGGAGGACAACCTCCTGTGTGCGTCGGACGAGTTTTCGCCGCGGGCAGTCCTCAGCGACGCACGCGAGACCATTGCAGAGGCCAGGTCCAACCTGCAGTCGGGGCGCGCGGCGCAGGCGCGCCGGCTCGCGGCGCGGGCGGTGGAGGTGCTCCTGAGCCTGGACCCCTGGTTGATCGACCGTGGACCGATCGCCGAGGCGTTGGCGCTCGAGATCGAGGCGGCGGTCAATGGCGGTGACACCGCAGAGGCGGAGGAGCTCGCGGTGCGGGCGTTCGGCCTCTCGGTGCGGCTGCGCCGGACCTGGCGCGAGTGGATTCAAGCGCCGGCCCTGCGGCAGGTCCTCGCCACAGCGGAGCCACGTTTTGACAACCTGCCTACTGGACGCATCGAGGTGCAAACGCGCGAGCCATTCGCCGAGGTATACATCGACGGTGTGCTGGCCGGGGTCACCCCGCTCCGGGCGCACAACATCAAGCGCGGTGATCACGTCGTCCGCATACGAAAGCGTGGGTACATACCGGTATCCCGGCTCGTGCGTGTGTCACCCGGGCAGCAGACCTCGCTGGACGTGCGGTTGGCGGAGGCCCGGAACTACCCCGCCTGGCGTCAGATTGAAGTGGGGCTTGGCGCGGACATCGGCCAGCCTGTGGCGGGTCCGTACCTGCGCGAGCTCGGCGCGCTGCTCTTGCTCGACCGTATCGTCGCTTTGCGGTCGAGCCCCGTGGAGGGCGGTGTCCGACTTGAGGCGTACTTGTACGACCTGCGGTCGGGGCAATTGCTGACGCAGGCCGGCCGCACCGTCACCGAGGTGGGGCCCGTAGCCCGTCGCAACGCGGTGGGTGCGCTCCTTGGGACGTTGCTGAACCTGGCTGTGCCGGAGCTCGACGACGGATCGGGGGAGCCGCCGATCTATGGGACCTGGTGGTTCTGGACGGGGGTTGGTGCCGCCACGGCGGCGGCGCTCACGCTGGCTGTTGTCTTTGCGGCGGACTCGGAGCCCAAGCCGACAGGAAAGGGCGCCATCGAAATCAGGCCCTGACCGGCGGGCCTTCCTGTCAGGGCGTCGCCGCGACGGCGTCGCCGGCCGTCTTCTGGCGGCGTTTCTTCACCTTGCGCGCCTCCCACTGCTTCTTCTCCAGCTCCTCATCGACCACCGGCGCATCGATTTCGCCAGAGAAGATGCGCGCGTTTTGTTCGTAGTTGTCGGACTTGAACTGCTGCATGTAGTCGATGAAGTGGGCGGAATCCAGGTAGTAGATCAGCTGCCCGACGTCGGAGTTGATGCCCTTCTTGGTCAGGCGCTGCCAGCCTGCGTCCACAAACTCGCGGAACTCCGGCGTGCCGGCGTTCTTGAACTTGCGCAGGCGCCATTTGATGAAGGTGTTCTCGACGAACGAGGAGCGCCGCGTCCGGTATTTGGTCCAGTACCGCTCGAGTCGATCCAGCGCCTTGGTGCTGCGGTAGGCCTGCTCGTACATCCAGATGTAGCCATCCATGAGCTGCTCACGCGTGATGTGCGTGGGCTTCATGGTGACATGGCGCGTGTCGTACTCGCCCCAGTTTGTGTGGTCGAGGCGACCGTCATTCTTGTAGTCCTCGTGCAGCTTCGTGCCGGGCATTGGGGTGAGGATGGAGAAGAACGGGTACAGGATGTTGTTGTCGTCGACAAAGTCGATGATGTCTTTGAAAACCCCGATGGTGTCGGTGTCAAAGCCCACGATGAAGTTGCCGACCACGCTCATCCCGCGGGAGTGGATCGCCTCCAGGGCCTCCTGGTAGCCGACACAGAAGTTCACCTTCTTGTCCATCGCCAGGAGCGTCGCCTCAGAGATCGACTCGATGCCGATGATGAGGGTTGAGCACCCGGCGTCGCGGAAAAGATCGAGCAGCTCTTCGTCGCGGCAGACGTTCAGAGTCGTCTCTGCCGACCACTCGCCGAGTTCGCCGCTCTTGTAGAGCGGGACCAGCGCCGTGAGCAGGTCCTTGGTGTACTTCACGCGGGAGATGAAGTTGTCGTCCACAAAGTAGAGCGCCTTCATCTTGTCCTTGAGCAGCCCCGACTTCGGGAACGCCCGGATCTCCTTGATGACGTTCTCCACCGGCTTGAACCGGAACGCGTTGCCCGAGATGTCGGGCACGGAGCAGAACCGACACATGAACGGGCAGCCGCGGGTGGTCTGGATCTGGTGGAAGAGGAAGTCGCCGTAGTCGAGCTTGTCCCAAGCCGGCACCGGGATGTTCTCCATGGCGGGGAACGGGCCCTGGGCCATCTTGCGCGGCGCTTCGCCCTTGCGGAACAGCTCCACCCAGCGAGGCCAGGTCTCTTCCGCTTCGCCGATGACGACGTAATCCACGTGCTCGAGCGCCTCGTCGGGGCGCAGCGACGCGTGGATGCCACCGAGTACGACGGGCACGCCGCGCCGCTTGAACTGGGCGGCGACCTCGTAGGCGTGGGCTACGCAGCTGGTCTTGGCGCTGAGCGCGACCAGGTCTGCGTCTGTGTCATAGTTGATGGGTTCGAGGTACTCGTCGATGAGCTCCACCTCGACGTCGTCGGGTGTGCACGCTGCGACGGTGACGATTCCCAGATCGAGCAACGAGCGCTTGAAGCCCAGCAGCTCGTTCATGAAATCCATCTCGTAGAGCTCGCGATCGGCGGGATCGGAGTTCTTGCGGGTGGCGACAAAGAGGATCTTCATGGTTGTGTCTTAGGCCGGAGCCTCGGTGAGGCCCGCTTCGAGGACCTTTTTCTGCCACTCGTTGAGGGTCATCTCGCCACCCTCTTCGTGCCCGCCCTCGCGCATCTGCGTGCGCAGATGGAGGTTGTTGGGCTGCCGCCAGCGGACGATCTTGTCCTGGACGCCGGTCCAGAACTTCTCCCGCGCGCGCAGGCTGAGCATCGTCCCGCGCCAGACCTGCAGCTGGCCCTCGTAGGTGTCCGTGTAGTCCACGAGCGCCTCCTCGAGCCAGAGGCCGTGGTCTTCGTCCTGCTCCAGGTGCTCGGTGAAGTAGAAGATGTCCTTCTCTTCGAAGCCGGCGCCGCGCAGTCCGCGGACGATGTGCGGGAACATATGCGGGATGGCCCACTCGTGGCCGGGGCCCAGCGCGCCGAGACCGACCAGAAACGGCTCCTCGCGCACGATGCGGAAATGCTCCGCGATGAACCCCGTGACGTTGGTGTGCAGGCGGGTGTTGTACAGCTCGCCAGGCGTCGCCCCGCAGGTGGTCAGGTACTCCCGGTAGAGCTCGGTGTGGTCCTTGTCATCGGAGCGCTCGCCGTACTCGTCCACCAGGACCTTGGCAATCCATTGCTTGGCGTCGCTGTCGGGCGCGCGCAGCAGCAGCCACTCCATATACGTCGTGAAATTTCCCACGAGCGCATAGTGCTGGAGGCTGAAGACCAGGTAGTCCTCCTTGGTGAACGGCACGTGGGCCACGCGCGTCAGCAGGGGATGGTTCACGGCGGTGTGAACGCGGACGGCGGCACGCAGGCGCTTGAGGAAGACACGAGGCTCCTCCACGGTGCGCATGTCGCCGGTGTGCATGGGCGGCAGTTCGTCGGTGTAGTCGTGCTGCTTGACCTTCTTGTAGCGGCCGGTCACATCGCCAACCCTGTCCGTCACCTTCTTGGCGCGGATCCCAGCGTTGCGCAGCTGCTTCCAACCGCCGGCCATCAGGCCGCTGGCGCTGAATCGGCTCATGCCATTGCCTCCTGTCGGTCCGGGGTCTTGACCGCGGACGGTAGATCATCGACCAGGGCCGCTTGACGGGCCCGCCACTCGTCCACATTGGCCATGGTGACATCGCGGGGAATGATCCCGATCTCGTCGCGCAGATGGCTGCCGGGATCTTCGCAGATGGGGCCGTAGTTGCGTGCCTTCTCGAGGAATTTGTACACCCCGCGCATGTGCGTGAGGAAGAAGCGTGGCCGGTTGCGAACGGTCGCCCAGGCACCCTTCTCGAAGCTCGGCCACGTGGCCTGGTTGGCCTCCGCAAATTTCTTGTAGAACAGCGACCGTGGAATCCGGGTCGGCAACACGGCGTGCAAGAGGTCAAAGAAGCGGGCGTCCTTGGTCAACAGCTCGGACTCGCGTTGCTTGTAGAGCTGCGTGCCGGGCAGCGGCGTCAGGATCGTGATCAGCGGGATCGCCACGCCCATCTTGTTGATGGAGTCGTAGAGCCGGTCAAAGTCGTCCTCGGTGAAATCGGGACGGACCATGAAGATGCCCGTGCTGATGATGCCGAGCTCCATGCAGATCCTGGCCGCGGCTTTGTTCTTGTCCGCGGTGTTGCGCTTGAGCAGGTGCGCGAGGTTGTCGTCCTCGTTGGACTCGTACCCGGACAGCACCATCAGCAGGCCCGCGTCGCGCAGCTTGCGCATGGTCTCCGGGTTGTCCGCGATGAAGTCCGACCGGCCCTGGGTTCCCCACCACTTCTTGATGCCGCGCTTTTGGATCTCAGCGGCCAGCTCCTCGAGGCGCCGCTTGTTGGTGAGGAAGTTGTCGTCCAGGAAGAAGATGACCTCCTCCTCGATGGCCTCCATCTGGTCACAGACGGCCTTGACGCTCAGGAAGCGGGTCTTGCGCTCGTAGAACTCCCAGATGGCGCAGAAGTTACAATCGAAGCTGCATCCCCTGGAGGTCGTCATGGACGCCATGTGGTCGGCCATGACGAAGAAGTACTGCTTGCTGTCGCGGTACTTTTTAATCAAGTGCCGGGCCGGAGGCGGAAAGGTGTCGAGCTCCCGCGTCTGCGCCCGTTTGGCGGTGGTCTTCCAGCTGCCGCCTTCGGTGCGGTAGCGCAGGCCGTTGATGTGGGCCAGGTCGCGCGCGCTGCCACCGCCGTCGAGGTGATCGATGAGCTCTCGGAAGGTCTCCTCCCCCTCACCCATGCAGAGCGCGTCGGTCTCAGCGACCTCGAACTCGGCGGGAGACAGTGTGGGGTGGTGACCACCGACGATGGTGAAACACGCGTCGCCCAATGTGCCTTTGGCTGCGTTGAGCACAGCCATGGCCTGGTAGCAGTCCGTCGTCATGGACGTGGTGCCCACCAGATCGGGCCGGAACTCCTGGAGGGTCCGGTTGAGGACCACGTCCTCCTCCAGCCGCATATCCAGGATGCGGACCTCGTGATCGGGAATCATGGCGGCCAGCTGCGTCAGAGCAACGGGCTCCGGAAACCAGATGACATTCTCAAGGCCGAGTCGGCCGGGCTCAAACGGCGCGGGTTGCACCAAGAGGACTTTCATACAGAAGGCTCCTGCAGCGGGCGAAGCGGTAATATTTTCGCGAGCGCCGCAACAGTAGTGTCAGGCACGCGCCGTCGTCAACCACGGCGGCGAGACAGCGGGGCCTGGTCCGCCCCCGCTTGACGGGGGAAGGGCCTGAGGGGGAATCCGGGGGCGGACCAAAGCGCCGATGTCTTCTGTACGGGGCCCTGCGACGATCGGATCGATTGCCCTGCTTTTTTGCCTGGGCGGCTTGAGTTTGCGTCGGCCGCTGACGATGGCACGGAGGTACATTCCATCGAGGCGGAGGAACGGAATGGATCTGAGCTTTTTTCAAATCATGATGGTGCTGAGCTTCCTGCTCACCCTCGGCACCGTGATTCGACTGCACCGCGGCATCCGAATCCTCAACGCCCGCGTCACCATCCTGTCGCATCTGATGCGCGAGGTCCGTCGCGTCGCGCGCGAGGACGAAGTTGAGGCGACCGACGAGGCGCAGGCCGAAGGCGAATGTGAACTGCAGAAGCGCGAGCGGGAGCTGGGGTCCGAGATGGGCCGGGATTTTGCCCCCGGTCGTCAGGAGCGCGGGTCCATTCGCAAAGCGCGCGAGCTGCAACCACGGGTCGGCACCGTGCGCCGTCGCCCCACGCCGGCCCCCACGGACCATCTGCCTACCGGCGGCCTTGCGCAGGCCAGGGAGCAGGTCGCTGAGCTGGAGGCCCAGCTGCGGCGCGCGCAACAGCAGAGCGAGATGCTGGCGCGGCACAATCTGGCGCTGCAGGAGCGCGAGCGTGAGAACAGCGCCGTCAGCGCTCTCCTGGACGACATCGAATCCAACGGTCAGATCGCGGCTTGAAGGGGCCGGCGGCAACTCGTCAATGTCGGTCTGCAGGAATACTAGACTGGATCAGACTAGATCGGGATGGCGAAGTAGTGGATGAACGCGTCGCGCGGCGGCGCGTGGAGGTCGATCAGACCGCCGTTGAGGTCGTAGGCGGCTTCCAGCCGAAACCCCGCCGCTTGCAGCTGTCTCTCGGCGATCTCGGGCAGCACATAGTAGTTGGCCGCGTCGAATCCGCGGGTCCCATCCACAAGCTCTGCCCAGCCGCGCGCCCTGAGCTCGCCAGCGTCGTGATCCCTGTTGATCTTTTGGAGCCGCAGATTGTACGGCACGTGGCGGCCGATGCGCCAGGCCCAGCGCAGCGGGCGATGGGGCAGCGCGTCGGGCCAGCTTGGGCTGAAGGGAAACGCCTCGAGGTTGTGACTGGAGAAGCAGAAGATGCCGTCGTCTGCGATCACGCTTCGGATCTGTCCCAACGCCTTGCGGCGCCCCTCAGGTTCGATCGTATCCAAGCCGTTGAGGCTGTAGAGCACGACGTCGAAGCGCGCCCCCGCCCACGCGGATAGATCCCGTGCACCACCCTCGGCGAAGCTCACGGACGGCGACTCGCCCACGAGCTTCCGGCTCGCCTCGATCTGTTCGCCGTCGGACTCGACTCCGATGTACTCGGTGCACAATGGCGCGAATGTGTACGCGGTTCTGCCGGACCCGACCCCCAGGTCGAGCATGCGAATCTGTCGCCCCCGAATCCGCGCGAGCAACAAGCGCTCGGGCTTGAGCAACGCCACGTCCGGTCTGTGGCTCCGCGTCAGCAGCAGCTTGAGCTTCAGGCGGTCGATCATCGGTCTCGGCGGTCGAACATGAGCCGCAGCGCGTCAGTGTCCGCCTCGAAGCTGGTGTTCACGACGAGATCCGCGATCCACGTTGTGGTGCCAGTCGCCACGGCGAGGTGGCGATAGGGCGAGCCAGGGAGGGCTGCGAGCGCGTCCATGGTGGCTGGGTCGGGGCCGTCTGCTCCCACGGCGACGGGCCTCACATGATACCCCACCGGGCAGCCGATCGACCCGAGCAGCTCCGCCAGACCCGCGGCCGCGGCCACGTCGGCCTGCGTCGCCCAGGCCACCAGCACGGGCACCTGTCCGCCGAAGCGCCGGTGCGCTGCGCGCTGCGTATGCAGCATCTCCACCGCGGCGGCAAGACGCTCGACGCCGAGCGCAAAGCCGGCAGCGCCGACCCCTTTGGCCCCCAGAGCGTGCATGACCTGGTCGTACCGCCCGCCGCCGAGAATCTGCGCTACGTCGGGTCCCAGCACAGGCGCGTCCACCTCGAAGGTGAAGCCCGTGTAGAAGCCGGACCAGCGCCCGGCGCCGAGGCTGAAGCGCACCACGAAGGGGTCGAGATCTCCCACGCAGGCCTCGATGTGGCCGAGTTGTGCGTGGAGTTCCTGGCGCGCCTCTGGCCAGATGGGTTCCACGCTGTCGGCGAGCTCGTCGAGGCTGGCCGAGGCCCATGTTGTGGCCAGAATCGCGTCGCGATGGGCGGCCGGTTTGTCCGACAGAGTGGCGGCGATTGCCTGCTCGAGGACGCCTGGCGCCGAGTCTGCGCTCAGAGCAAGGCCCGTGTCCCGCGCCAGCTCAGCGAGGAACGACGGGTAGTCCTCGTGATCCTCGGGAGCTACCCGATCGGCGCCGTGGACGAGGTCCGCCCCTGTGCGTGGCGGGTTTGTCCGCGCCCGCAGGCGCGCCAGCGCGTCCACCTGGACCGCGATCTTCCGGTCCAGCCCGCGCAGCAGCCTCTCGCGCAGCCCGGAGTGGCCCACGCGCAGCAGACCACCGCTGAGGCCGGCGTCGAGCAGGGCGGCCCGCGCCAGGCTCAGCACCTCCACGTCGGCGCCGGGGTCCGAATCTCCGACTCGCTCGATGCCGAGCTGGTGGAACTCGCGCCGCCGAAGGGGCCGAACGCGCTCGTGCCGGTAGGCCCGTCCCCAGGCCGCGACGCGGATCGGGGAGACTGGCGGCGTGCTCAGTGCAGGGGCGAGCGTCCGGCAGATGCCCGCGGTCAGGTCTGGGCGCAGCGCGTACTCGCGGTCCGTGGTGAACGTGACGAGCCGGCTGCGAACCTCGGGCCCGTACAGAGCGCCATAGAGTTCAAACGGCTCGTAGACCGGGACCATCATTTGTCGGTAGCCGCGGGTTCGCAGCACCGCCATGAGGCGGCGGGCGAGCCCCTCGATGACCTCGGCCTGGGCGGGGTCGTACGCAACGGCGCCTGGGGGCGCGGTCAGGTCATCCCGGATCATCGCCGGCCCACCTCGAGCGCGGCAAAGACGCGCTCAAAGACCTCGGCTGGCTGGGCGCCCATGACGCGGTAGTCCAGCCGTTCGTCGTCCGCGGCGAAGAAGCGGAACACAGGCACGCCGGTGACCAGCGCATCAAACCCGCGCTCCTTGGCCTCGCGCAGCGCGAGCAACGCCTCGGCCGAGACGGTGGCGTTCTGGACGATGCGCAGTTGCTGTTCGGTCAGCACGGGAGCCGCAACAGCGGCGATCTGATCTGGCCTGCTGATTCCGAGGCCATCCACGTAGCACGCCTTGAACAGCGCCGTCCGCAGCGTGTCGCTTGCGTCGCGGTGCTCCTCGCGCAGGGCGAGCACCGCGCACAGTGCACGCCGGGAGTTTGGGATGGAGCGCGGCGGGTTCATGGGAACCTTGAGTGTTCCGGCCACCCACAGCACCTGTTTGTACAGCTGCTCCAGCCGTTCGGCGGCCTTCTCCGACACGTCGACGCCGTCCTCGGGCACCTCAGGGTGCAGCTCGAACGGCTCCCACTCCATCGTGAACGCCCACTCGTCCTGCAGCCGGGACAGAGTCGTCTCGCCGAGGTAGCAGAAGGGGCAACCCAGATCGCTGTGAACCACAATTCGAAGCACGAGGGCCTTGTATCAGAAGCCAGAGACCTCGGCCACCCCGTCAGGGGGACAGGGTATAGCGACTCTCGGCATGGGCTTCGACCTCGTCGCGGGCGTACAGGAACGTCTTGTACTCGCCGTTCATCCAGTCCGCCGTGTGGTCGTCATGGTGCGGACTGTCTGGCTCCGCGACCTGCCCCTTGGGCCAGTTGAGCCGAATCTGTGGCGTCCCATCTTCATGAAACTCGCCCAGGAGACGGAGCAGAGGCCCAAAGTTGGACACCCAGGCCTCGTCGGGCTCGCCGGTCTTGAAGAATTTTGACGGGCGTACATTGACCGTCGACTCGCCGCCCGGAGTCGTCAGCATGCCAAAGTCGATGCCCGCGCCCATGGTGCTGTGGAGGGTCGTTCGGGACATGTCGCCCAGCTGCCGACCGTCGGGCTCGGCGGAGCCGAACCGCGTCTCGAGCCAGGCGGAGGTGTCCGACAGCGATTGGTACAGGGCGACGTTGACCCCCTGCTGGAACAGCGCGTCTCCCGTGGGGTATCGGCCGCGAAGTGCGAGGGACAGAAACTTGAGGATGAACACCGGCTGCAGCGACATCGCCTCGTTGTAGACGATGCTGAAATCGTCGGCGAAGGTGCGTTTGGTCAGGAAGTGGGCGAACGCGTGGAACAGCAACGCTCCCTGGGAGTCGGTGGCCATCTCCCGGTCCCAGCCCAGGAGGATCTGAACCAGGACTTCGAGGTCCTCGCGCTCGCGGAAGTCCACGAGTGACTCGTCTTCCGGGAGAGCCGTGTGGGCCGCCTCCAGGGCGGGCAGCAGGTCGTCGGCGAGGTTGCTGTGGAGGTCCAGCTGGATGGCCTTCATGTCGTCCAGCTCCACGTCGCCGCGCTCGACGACCTCACCGACGAGCGCGCTGACCCGCGCGGCGCGCCACCCGGGCGAGAAGTACGCGCCGTAGTACCAGGGGTCGTTGGACGGATCGCCGTCCGCAGTGAACCCAAACGGATCGTTGTTGGCCGTGGCCAGCCAGCCCCGCTCGCCGGCGCGGCTGGCCGGCTTCTGCGACGGGCTCAGAAAATTGTCCGACCAGAAGCTCGCCGGATCGTCGCCGTCCAGGATGTACCAGGGCTTGATGCCCGTGCTCAGGTCGCGGTCGGGCACACGGACACCGACCTTGTAGGTGATGCCCTGCGCGTCGGCGGCGATGAAGTTGAAGTTCAGGCTCCCCTGGCCCTCGATGGCGCGGTCAAAATCCTCGATGGACTGCGCCCGGTTCAGCTCGATGATGCCGCCGGGGGTGGACGGCAGAAATCCCGTCCAGGCGAGCATGAGCTCGTAGCCAGGCTTGGCGACTGGGATCGGGACGAGGTTTGGCGGCAGCATCACGCCGTGACCCGGCACGTCCCGCATGGTGTACGAGATGGGACGCCCTTCGCCGACGGGGTCGCCGGGCTGCCGCACCAGGATGATCTCCTCGCGCGTGGCGACGCCCGCCCTCTCCTCACCAAGTTTGACGGCGGCGCCGTCGTCGAGCCGCTGGACCTCAAAGACGTCCATGACATCGGCGAAACTGGTGGTCATCGTCCAGATGACCTTCTCCGTGTGTCCGATGGACACCCCGGGAACGCCTGTGAAGCTCATGCCGGTGACGTTGAAGCTGCCGCCCTGGTCCTTGGAGTTGAGGTGCAGGGCGTAGAAGATCCCCGGCAGATCAAAGCCCTGGTGCGGGTCCGCGGCGATCAGCGGGCGGCCGCTGGCTGTGTGGCGCCCGTCCACCGCGAAGTTGTTGGAGCCGACGACACGCAGGGGCGCGAAATCTTTCTGGAGTTTGCGCAGGCTGCCGCTGAGATCGCCGTAGGCCGCTGGCGTGTAGGTTGGGACGTCCAGCCACGGCGTCTGGCCGCCCGTGTCGAGGCGGCCTTCGGTGACGCGGGCGATGTCCTCGTCGGGGACGGTCCACACGTCGCGGACGGGGCGGAACGGCTCCACGTGCTGCCAGCCGTTGTGAAGGAAGCGATCCGCGATCGTGGCGAAGATCTCGAACTCGAGGCTCAGGTCGTTGCCGAAACCGATCATCTTGCCGATGACCAAGGCATCCTGGTTGGACCACATCTCCGGCAGGAAGTCGTACTCGTCGGGACCGAAGCCGTAGGGCAGGGGGGCCTGGCCCGCGTGGATCTCGGCGACCCGGCGGTTCACGCCGCTGACCCACGCGACGATGATGCCCCATGTCTCGGGATTGACCTGTTTGGCGACGCGGCTGTCCCGAATGCCGAAGCCGGACCAGTCAAAGATTCGGGCGAGCTCGTCGTCGGCGACGCCCTGGTCGCCAAGGACCTCGGACATTCGTCCGTAGGCGCGCCTGCGCGTCATGGCCATATGGTACAGGCGGTCCGTGGCCATCTTGTATCCCGCGGCGTAGAAGACGTCCTGGTCGGTGCCCCCGTAGAAGTGCGGGATTCCACGGTCGTCCACGATGGTCTCGACCTCGCCGGCGAGCGCGTAGGTTTCCGTCAGGTCGTCGTCGCCGTTGTTGCCGGCGTTGTTCTGGCCGTTGTTGGCACCGTTGTTCTGG
>CALBXO010000102.1 GCA_937890335.1 uncultured Pseudomonadota bacterium
CCGCCGTCCAGGCAGAGCCGGTAGATGACAGCGCCGGTCAGCATGTCCTGCACGGTCAAGTCACCCAGGAAACCGGGCACGGCCACGTCCCATGTGCCATCCCCGTTCGCATCGGCGAAGCCAGAAAAGTTGGCGCGGTACGAGAGCAGGGAGGCCGGCAATTGCGTGTTCCAGCGCGTGGTGCCGGCGCTGGTGTTGAGCGTGTAGTTCTGGTTCCGGAATGCCTTGATGTAGACCGCCGGCTCTCCGCCCTGGTCGATGACGCTTGAGTTGAGCGGCTGCGAGTTGGACGGAGGGTAGGAGATGGGCGCCTCGCGCGGGGTCAGATCCGAGTTCAGGCGCTCGTAGGTGACGTTGTGCAGGAGCAACAGGTTGTCGGTGCCGTCGTCATCGGGGTTCGGGAGCAGAATAAGCTCGTCGTTGGGCGATGTCCCCACGTCCACGGCGGTGTGGGTGTTGATCATGGAGCCGTCGGTGCCGTCGAGGGCGTAGGTGACCGGGAGGAAGCCCTCGGCGACGAAGCTGATGCCAGCCACATCGCGCGCGTCGCCCTGTCCGCCAAACTGGCCGGCGGTCAGCGAGTAGACGGGTCGGTCGAGCTCCGCAAACGTCTGTTGCCACAGGCGAGTGCCGGCGCCGTCGACCATCTCCACAAACGGGGTGTCGTCGTCCAGTCGTCCCGAAAAGACGACCTCGTACTGCCCGTCCCCGTCGCGGTCCAAAGTGACGATTTCACCGGGCACGTTCGCGGGCTTGGTCCACAGGACCGTCGGCGGTACGAGTTGGTTGGCGTTGCTGACGTCGAGGGCGACCACGTTGTTGCTGGAGTCACGGTAGACAACCTGCATGCCGTCGCCGACGAGCAGGGGAGCGATGAGCACCTCCGACGAGTGTCCGACGACCACCAACTGGTTGGTCTGCGCCAGCGCAGCATCGTGCACCGTGAAGTCGCCGTTGCCCGCGCGCAGCGTGACATGGGGACCACCGAGGAGGTCGTCTCCGGTGTCGATGAGCTGTACGCCCGCGTCGCCAGGCAGCTGAACGGTCGCGGCGAGGTCGACCTGGTCGCCCGTGGCGTCCAGCGCCTGAACGGTGACCGGGTCTTCCCCAACCGTCACCAGGACCCAATCCGGACCGTCGTCGCCGTCAAAGACAGCCGGGACGCGATCGTAGTCGCGGCTCTGGACGCGAGGGTTGGGAGGGAGTGCCTCGGTCATCGGGGTGACGCCTGTGGCCTCCCACAACAGGGTGGGCGCCCGGTTTCCGTCCAGACCCCAGACTTGCATCGTGCCGACCTCGTCGGGGAGGGCGTCGCCCGGTACCGCCGAGAGGGTGATCAGCTCATTGGTTCCGTCGTTGTCGAGATCCGTGATGCCGTGGATTGTGGCGTCGTCGATCGTGCCCAGCGTGCTGCCGTCGCTGGCGTCGTAGATGACAACGGTCCAGGCGTCGGGGCGGTTTACGCCGTCGTCATCTCCCCGCGTCTCTGCGACGTTGTCGTAGACGGCGATCGCGATCTCAAGATCGTTGTCACCGTCGAAGTCGGCGACCGCGCCCGCCGGCGCCAATGTGGTCCGCGGGTCCACGCCGCGCGCGCCGTACTCGTGTTGCCACAGCACGTCGTCGAGGGCGTAGTCGTACACGGTCAGGGTGACGGTTCCGGTGCCGCGACCGAGGTTACCGGTAAAGACGAGCTCGTCCTCGGGGTCGTCGTCCACGTTGGCCGCCTGGGCCAGTCCGTAGCAGAAGACTCCGGTGGTCGTGGGGTTGGAGCGGCGCATCAGGCTGCCGTCCGCGAGGCTGATGAAGACCGCTCGGCAGTTCTGGATGTTGACGAAGGCGATCTCCTGGCTGGCGACGTTGCCGTCAAACTCGCCAATCACCGGTCGGAGGACCGTATTGGGGATCGACGTGTCCGTCATGGACCAGACCGGGTCCACGTTGTTGAACCCTTCGGAGAAGTCATAGAGGAAGAACTCGCGCCCGCCATGTCCGAAGACGAGCTCCATTTCCGGGTCGGCGTCGACGTTGTAGGCGATCACCGCCGGTGCGCGGAAGCTGAGCACGCTCGGGTCGCTCGGGACCGCGCGCCAGACCACGTTGCCGGTCTCGCCATCCACGATGACGACGATGGTGCCGACGAGCAGGATCTCGGGTCTGCCATCACCGTTGAAGTCGTGGACGCCGGAGAAACGAGTCACGCCGAGCGGCGGCGTGTCCCAGCGGATGACGTTCGTGATGGAATCCCGCGCGACAACGGACCCGTTCACGAGGACGAGGTACTCAGGCGTCGCGTCGCCGAGCACATCCTCGGTGAGGACGGACGCTCCGGCCACACCCTGTCCCAGCGAATGCTGCCAGGACACGGTTGGATTGGTGATGGTGGCGGTACCGCTGGCGCGACCTGTGCGCATTCCGTCGTGATGTCGCGCAGACCAGGGCTCTTGGGCTTGGACGGTGCTCGTTGCGATCAGGGCCGCAAGGCACACGAGGGCAGCGTACCGAAGACGCGTAAGGCGCCGTCCGGCAAGGTTCTCGAAGAGCATGTTTCCTCTCTGCAATAAAAAATACGGTGGATCACTACCCCGATCCTGCAAGGGTAGGGCATTCCCTGTCTGTTCTCCAGACATTCGGTCGCGCGGTTTCGAATCTTGAGTTTGGAATATCGCGATTTGCCGAGAAAGTCACCCGGCGGCGTCAGCCGCGGTGGCACTCGTCATGAGGTCTGTCATCCGTGACGCGAAGAGCGCCGGGTCCTCGATCGGGCTGCCCTCGCTGAGCAACGCCTGATCGTACAGGAGGTGGAACCACTTGGCGAGTTCGTCAGCGTCGGCGTCCGTGCTGTGCAGGCGCTGGAGGTTCATGATCAGCGGGTGCTGGGCGTTGATCTCCAGGATGCGTTTGGTGCGCGGCATCTCCGCATTGCCAGCGCGGAGCAATTGCTCGATGTGAGAGTGGACCCCGCCGTCGGGCACGACCAGACAGACCGGCGACTTGCGAAGACGCGAGGACTTGCGCACGTCGCTGATGTTGTCGCTGAGCACGGACTTGATCCGGTCGCCGAACTCACCGAGCGTCTCCGGCGTCGACTCAGCGTCCTTGTCGTCGGAGTCGTCCTCGTCGAGATCGAGACCACCGACCATGGCGCTGACCAGCTTCTTGTCGCGGAACTCCGAGAGGTTGTCCACGACCCACTGGTCGATGGTGTCGGTCAGGTAGAGGACCTCGCAGCCCTTGTCGAGCAGACCTTCGAGGTGGGGGCTGCTCTCCACCGCAGCGCGCGACGCGCCCATGGCGTAGTAGATCGCCGGCTGGGAGAACGGCATCCGATCGACGTACTCGTCGAGCCCGATGACCTCGTCGCCCGCCGATGTGGAGAAGCGCAAGAGGCTGGCCAGCCGGTCCTTGTAGCTGGGATCGAAGTGGAACCCTTCCTTGATGACGGTCCCGTATTTCTCCCACAGATCGAGGTAGTCGTCCTTCTTGTCCTTGGCCAGGGATTCGAGCAGGTCGAGGCTCTTCTTGGTGACCTGTTTGCGGATCACGCGGGTCGCGGCGGAGTCCTGCAACAGCTCGCGGCTGACGTTCAGAGGCAGATCGTCGGAGTCGATGACGCCGCGGATGAACCGCAGCCACGGCGGCAGCAGATCCTCGCAGTCGTCCATGATGAACACGCGCTTGACGTACAGGCGCACGCCGCGGCGGCGATCGCGGTCGTTCAGGTCAAACGGAGGTCGCTTCGGCACGAACAACAGGCCGCGGAAGAGCTGGGTGCCCTCGATCTTGAAGTGTGTCCGGGCGAGGCTCGGCTCCCAGTCATGCGTGAGGTGTTTGTAGAACTCCTCGTACTGCTCGTCCGTGATGTCCGACGGCGAGCGTTGCCACAGGGCGCTGGCCTGGTTGACGGTCTCCCACTCCCTGGTCGGCTCCGCGTCCTCCTCGTCCTCTGGGGCGGGGCGCTCCACCTCCACCTGGATGGGGTGGTCCACGTAGTCGGCGTACTTCTGGATCAGGTTGCGCAGCTTCCAACCGGTGGCGATCTCCGCGTGTTCCTCCTTGAGGTACAGGATCACGTCGCTGCCGGCCTCGTCGCGCTGGGCCGGCTCCACGGTGAAGCTCTCCTGGCCGTCGCTGGACCAGCGGTTCGCCGTGTCCGCCCCCGCGGCGCGGCTGACCACGTCGACCCTGTCTGCCACGAGGTAGCCCGAGTAGAACCCGACGCCGAACTGGCCGATCAGGTTCATGTCCGCGCCCTGCTCGAGCTGGGACAGGAAATTCTGTGTACCGGATTGGGCGACGGTGCCGAGGTTCTCGACGAGCTCCTCGGCGGTCATGCCAACGCCATTGTCGCTGATCGTCAGGGTCCTGGCGTCTTCATCCGTTGCGATGCGGATCCGCAGCTCCTCGGGCAACAGCGATGGATCTGCGATGCCCTTGAAGCGCAGCTTGTCCAGCGCGTCCGACGCATTGGACACCAGCTCGCGCAGGAAAATCTCCTTGTTGGAGTAGAGCGAGTTGATGACCAGGCTCAGGACCTTGCTGACCTCGGCCTGGAAGGAATGGGTGGTGCCGGTCACGGCGGCTTGCTCTGTCATGGAGTCCTCCAGAATGAATTACGTGCGCGCGCAATAATCGGCGCCAGACCTGCACAGTCAAGGGTTGCTCGCACACGCACGAGCCAGTACAAAGCCCCGCTGCTGACTGGCGGTCCGGAGGCGACGACCATGGTGCAAAACCTTCAGCGGGTGCGAGACGCCCGGTGGTTCAACAATCTGATCACGGCCGTGATCCTCGCCGCTGGCGTGGTAGTCGGTGTCGAGACCTACCCTGGGCTCGTCGATCGACACGGCACGATCCTTCACTTTCTCAACGAGTTGATCCTGTGGATCTTCGTGGCTGAAATCGCCGTGAAGATGGGGGCAGAGGGCAAGCGCCCGTGGCGCTACTTCCTGGACCCGTGGAACATTTTCGACTTTGTCATTGTGGCCGTCTGCTTCCTTCCGTTCGACGCACAATACGTCGCGGTCCTGCGACTGGCGCGGCTCCTGCGTGTGTTGAAGCTGGTGACGGCGCTTCCGCGCCTGCAGATCCTCGTCGGTGCCCTGCTCAAGTCCATCCCGTCGATGGGCTATGTGGCGCTGCTGCTGGGGTTGCTGTTCTACCTGTATTCCGTCGCCGCGGTGTTCATCTTCGGCGCCAACGATCCGGTCCATTTCAAGGACCTGCCGATCGCCATGTTGTCGCTGTTCCGCGTGGTCACGGGCGAGGACTGGACGGACATCATGTACATCAACATGTTCGGTTGCGATCAGTACGGCTACGGCGGGATCGAACACATGTGTACAAAGCCCAAGGGCTACCCGCTCTTCGCGGCATTGTACTTCGTGAGCTTCATGCTCGTGGGCGCGATGGTGATTCTCAACCTCTTCATCGGCGTCATCATGGGCGGGATGGACGAGGCCAAGCGTGAGACCGCCGCGTTGGAAGCCGAGCGGCTCGAGGGGACATTTGTGCTGGACAACGAGCTCAACAAGCTGACCGACCAGTTGTCGTCGCTTCAGGAGCAGCTGGGCGTGCTGCAGTCGCGGCTGGCCATGCAGAAGGACAAGAGCGACGACGAGCAGGTGGGCTAAGGCACTTCTTCGAGCGCGATGGTGAAGCGCACCGTCGCTGCGGCGTTGGGGTAGACGTTGCCGTCACTGTCGCTGTCGCCATCGAGGGCCGACACGTCGCCGTTCTCATCTGGCCCGGTGTTGGGCGCGGCCTGACGGGGGGCCTGGTTGGGGCCCTCGCCGGGTGGCTCGTTGATCTCGGTGCCCGCATCCCAGAGTGTGAGCTCGGCCTCGTGGGTGCCCAGCCGCGGCTCGCCGCCGTCAAACAGCTCGATGCCCTCGGTCTTGGTGCCGAGGAACACGTCGTTCGACTGGATGAACATGGTGGCCAGGCTCAACCGCTGCCCGGGCGTGGCCCGGAACTGAAAGCCGGCGCTCGTGCCAGGGCTGATGGGGTTCTCGTCGTCGGACACGCCGACCTCGACCTTGCCAAACGTCCCGGCGACCACGACACCCTCACCGGCGCGCACGTCCTCCACCATCGGGCTGGTCTGGCCATCCTCTGCGAGCGCCTCGAGCCCAGCCGACGCCGGTTCACCCGGTCGGTAGAGCGGGCCCTGGCCGGTGTGCGCAGCCCAGACTCCCGGCGCGTAGAGCACATCCGCGCCCCCCAAAGAACCCGCCGGGGCGATGTTCTCGATCGTGAAGACCAATGTGGTGGCCCCAGTCTCTACGGGCTCTTCTTCCGCGTCGGCGCAGGCGAACAGGAGCCCGCCGAGCGCAATGATCAGTAATGTAATTCGCATGGTTCCTCCGACACAAATCGTGTCAATTATGTTCACGTTAGCTTGGTGAACGACCCGGATGTTACACTGCGCCTCCACGTGAAGGCAAGTCGTCTGCGGGGCCGGCCACCTCGGGGCGCTCCCCTCCGAGGGTCACATCGTCAGCGCAGGCCCGCTTCCTGAGCCCAGCGGTGGACGATCTCGGCGATGGCTTCCGGTCGCTTCCGCCAGCCAAAGTGTTTGACCACATCAAGCTTGAGCTCGGCGGGTTGCAGAGTGCGGCGTGTCACCGGTGCTGAGCGCAGCTTGGAGAGCAGGTGTTCGGTGGCCCGCGTAGGTGCCCAACGGTCGTCCGAAAGGTTGATCGCCAGGATTGGGTGCTGCACGCGGGCCATCGCGGCCTCTGCGTTGGGGATGCTGGCCAGATCGTACCGACCCGTCAGGCCCTGTCGGGCCCAATCTGCGACGAGAGTCCTGGCCTCGTACCCACCAAACCGGAAGCGTGGCCCTGGCCAATAGCCCAGCCGAGCGGCGGTGGCCTTGGCAAAGTGATAGAACGCCCACAATCCAGGCTGGGCGCGCCTGGGCCAGTTCCTGAAGTAGACGGAGCAGCTGGCGATGAGCGCGATCCCCGCGACCGAGTCGGGGGCCTGGCCGGCGTAGACGCACCCGAGCTGACCGCCGAGGCTGTGGCCGAACAGGATTGGGCGGCGCCCGACGCGCTCGGTCAGGACCGCGACCAGGGCCGGCAGATCCGTGCCGATGATGTCAGCGTACCCAAAGTCTGCGCCCTCGCGCGCGCGCAGATTGCTCCCGCCGATTCCGCGCAGGTCCGCGACGAGGACCGTGTGGCCCAACTTGGCAAGCTCACTGGCCACGCCGTCGTAGAACTGTGCTCGCACGCCCATCGCCGGGCAGATGAGCACGGGTACGCCGTCTGCGTTTTTGGCCGTGTAGAGCCGGGCGGTGACGCTGGCTTCGGCGCTGAGCTGGATTTCAAGGACGGAATCGGAACTCACGGCTCGTAGCCGAGGTACGGCGACAGCCAGCGCTCCGCCTCCTCCCGTGGGGCGCCCAGACGCTCGGCGTAATCCGTGACTTGATCGCGGCCCACGGTCTTGATGGTGAAATACCTGCTGTCCGGATGGCCAAAATACCAACCGCTGACGCTGGACGCGGGCAACATGGCGCAAGACTCGGTGAGCTCGATGCCAGTGCGTTCCCGGGCGTCCAGGAGGTCCCAGAGTTTGCGCTTCTCGGAATGGTCCGGGCACGCCGGATAGCCGGGCGCCGGCCGGATTCCCCGGTATCTCTCGCGAATCAGATCCTCGGGAGAGAGTGACTCCCCAAAACCCCAGTCCTCGCGTGCGCGCGCATGTAGAAATTCTGCAAATGCCTCCGCGAGTCGGTCGGCGAGGGCCTCGATCATGATCGCTTCGTAGTCGTCGTCGCGGGCCTTCGCGGCCTCGACCAGGGCGCGGGTTTCGGCGCCGGAGGTGACCGCGAATGCACCGAGGAAGTCCGCAGGGCCACCCAAGGGCGCAACGTAGTCCGCCAGACAGAGGTAGCGCGCGTCTGCATCGGATTTGGCCCGCTGCTGACGAAGCATGCTCAGCCGGTGCGTGACCCCGTCCCCGGTGGCGCGGAGCACGATGTCGTCGCCGTCGGACTGTGCGGGAAAGAAGCCGTAGACGCCGCGCGGGCGGAGCACCTCTTTGAGATCCGCCAGCGTTCGCTGGGCCCCGGCGAAGAGGTCGCGGGCCACAGGTCCCTTCTCGGGATGGTCGAGTATCGCGGGGTACCTGCCGCGCATCTCCCACGTCACAAAGAACGGCGTCCAGTCGATGTAGGGGATGAGGTCGGCGACGGACACCTGGACGGAGCGGATGCCCGTGAAGGAGGGCACGGCCGGAGCGCCGGACCAGGCTGGCCGCGATTTCCGGGCGACACCGATGGGGACGAGCTCGGTCTGTCGCCGTTGCCGGAAGACCTCACGGTCCCGGGCCTGGTCGACCAGGCGCTCCTCGTCGAGACGCGCGCGGCCCTCGGGTTTCATCAGGTCGCTGACCACGCGCGCCGCCCGCGACGCGTCCAGCACGTGAAGGACGGTGTTGCTGTACGCTGGAGCGATCTTTACCGCGGTGTGACGGCGGCTGGTGGTAGCGCCTCCAATGAGCAACGGGTGGTTCAGTCCGCGG
>CALBXO010000103.1 GCA_937890335.1 uncultured Pseudomonadota bacterium
GTATCCCGACCTCGGGGGGCTAGTCGGTACCTCGCCGGACGGTGTAATCGCGTGGGTCGAGGTACTCCGGAACCAGGCCCCGAGCCTGGATTTGTTCGAGGTCGATGTCTCCACGGGGAAGGGCAAGACCGTGTGGTCCGCCGACCCAGCAGACTACGGTGCCAGACCCTTCGGCTCGCCCTCGGACTCCCTCGTCACCGACTCTCCGAGCGAGGACCGATATTGGGCCATACGAAGCAAGCTCGCGCTCGCGCGTCGGCGCGACCAAAAGGCCCATATCCACCCCTCCAACACAAACCTGGCACTCGCCTCAGGTACCCGTGGCGGGGTTTTTCTGGTCGATCGGTCGAAGGAAAGAATGTTCCAGTTGGACCAGGACATGGACGCCGGTCACTCCCCCTCATTCTCGCCAGACGGCGCGTGGATCGCCTGGGTGGGACTTGCCCCCAATGACTGGAACGGCCAAAAACCGTTGTATCGCACCTATGTGCGCGCGACAGACGGGCAGGCCGTGCACCGTACGGGGCTCCGCCATCCGAAGAGTCTGCTCTGGGCGTCCGACGGGAACTACATTTATGCCCTCACGGTTACGCCGCGGATCTGCGTGGAGCGGGTTCGGCGCGGTCAGTGGGACCGGGCCGAGACGTTGACGTGTCTGTCAGAGCAAACAGGGCGACGTGCTAATATGATGGTGGTCGCGGGGGATTCCACGAGCGTTGTGGCGGGTTCGCAGACCGATCGTCCGCTTGAGCACAGGACGCTGTCGATCGTGTGGGTATCGACCGTCACTGGCGAGTCGTTGGCAGCGCGTGAGCTGCCCAACTGCGCTAGAGTCGCTGCGCTGCGCAGCGACGGCCTTGCCATCGTGGCAATGGAGGACGACGGGTTCGGGATCGCCAATCTCGGAACGGGAGAGGTTCACGACGCCCCCATGCTCGACGGAGCAAGCTGGGGCAGTCTCAGCGATGCGGTGTGGAGAACCGATCGCCCGCTGTTGTTTGTCCGGAGTGCGGAGACCAACGTTGAGCTCGTCGCCTTCGATGTCGACGCGTTTCTGGCTCGGTGATCCCTGCCGGGGCCCGATCGTCCTGACGCTCGCGGAACGCGCTCCAACTGCTCGAGCACGCTCCGCAGCGACCACGCAGCCGGTCTACGCCAGGTCGAAGCGGTCGAGGTTCATCACCTTGTCCCAGGCGGCGACAAAGTCACGCACGAACTGCTCCTTGGCGTCGTCGCAGGCGTAGACCTCGGCCAGGGCGCGGAGCTGCGAGTTCGATCCGAAGATCAGATCGACGCGTGTGGCGGTCCACTTGACGGTGCCGGTCGAGCGGTCGCGCCCCTCGAACACGGCTGCGGAAGCCGCCGATGCCTTCCAGTCGGTGCCCATGTCGAGCAGATTCACGAAGAAGTCGGTCGTCAGCGCCTCGGGTCGTTCGGTGAGGACACCGTGCGCGGATTGGTCGGCGTTGGTGTTCAGCGCGCGCATGCCACCGATCAGAGCGGTCATCTCGGGGCTGGTGAGCGTGAGAAGCTGTGCCTGGTCCACAAGCCGCGCCTCAGCCGGGACGTTGGGCGCCGCCGAGCAGTAGTTGCGGAAGCCATCGGCGACCGGCTCCAGGACCGAGAAGGACTCGGCATCGGTTTGGGCTTGTGATGCGTCGGCGCGGCCGGGCGTGAACGGAACCTTGACGGCATGTCCGGCGTTCTTCGCTGCCTGCTCGACGGCAGCGCAGCCACCCAGAACGATCACATCGGCGAGGGAGACCTTCTTGCCTCCGGTCTGCGCACCATTGAACGCCTTCTGGACACCCTCGAGGACGCTGAGCGCCTCCGCGAGCTGGGAGGGCTGGTTGACCGCCCAGTCCTTCTGCGGCGCCAGGCGGACGCGCGCCCCGTTCGCGCCGCCGCGCTTGTCGGAGCCACGGAACGTGGACGCCGAAGCCCACGCGGTCGAAACGAGCCGCGACACCGAGAGGCCCGATGCCAGAATCGTGGTCTTGAGGGCGGCGATGTCCGCGTCGTTGATCAGCGGATGATCGACCGCGGGAATCGGGTCCTGCCAGATCAGCTCTTCTGCGGGCACTTCCGGCCCGAGGTAGAGCGCGCGCGGACCCATGTCGCGATGGGTCAGCTTGAACCACGCACGGCCAAAGGCGTCGGCGAAGTCGTCTGGGTTCTCCAGGAACCGGCGGGAGATCTTCCCGTAGGCCGGGTCGAAGCGCAGCGAGAGGTCCGTGGTCAGCATGGTCGGCCGATGTTTCCGGGACGCGTCGTGTGCATCCGGAATCGTCTCGGAGGAACCGGTGGCGACCCATTGGTGGGCGCCGGCAGGGCTCTTGGTCAGCTCCCACTCGTACCCAAAGAGGTTCTCAAAGAAGTTGTTGCTCCACTTGGTGGGTGTCGTGGTCCAGGTGACCTCCAGGCCGCTGCTGATCGTGTCGCCGCCCACGCCTGTGCCGTAGCCGCTCGTCCAGCCAAAACCCTGCTCCTCGATGCCGGCCGCTTCCGGCTCGGGCCCCTTGTGCGACTCGGAATCAGCGCCGTGGGCCTTGCCAAAGGTGTGACCGCCGGCGATCAGCGCCACCGTCTCCTCGTCGTTCATCGCCATCCGCGCGAAGGTCTCGCGGATGTCCTTGGCGGCGGCGAGGGGATCGGGGTTTCCGTTGGGCCCCTGCGGGTTGACGTAGATGAGCCCCATCTGCACCGCGCCGAGCGGCTGCTCCAGATCGCGCTCGCCGGAGTAACGCTTGTCACCGGCCAGCCAGGTCTCCTCGGCGCCCCAGTAGACATCCTCGTCCGGCTCCCACACATCCGCGCGACCGCCGCCGAAACCGAAGGTCTCAAAGCCCATGGTCTCCAGGGCGACGTTGCCCGTGAGGATCATCAGGTCGGCCCAGGAGATCTTGCGGCCGTACTTCTGCTTGACGGGCCAGAGCAGGCGACGCGCCTTGTCCAGGTTCACGTTGTCCGGCCACGAGCCAAGTGGCGCAAAGCGCTGCTGGCCCCTGCCACCGCCGCCACGGCCGTCGCCCGTGCGGTACGTACCGGCGCTGTGCCACGCCATGCGCACGAAGAAGGGGCCGTAGTGGCCAAAGTCGGCCGGCCACCAGTCCTTCGAGTCGGTCATCACCGCGGCGATGTCTGCCTTCAAGGCCGCGAGGTCGAGGCTCTTGAACGCTGCAGCGTAGTCAAAGTCCGCGCCCATCGGGTTGGACTTGGAGGAGTGCTGGTGCAGAAGGCCCAGCCGCAGCTGGTTCGGCCACCAGTCGCCGTTTGAAGTGCCCCCACCGGTCGCTTGCGCGCCGTGCATCACTGGGCATTTTCCGGGCTTGCTGTTGGAGGCGGGATTGTTCTTGTCTGTCATTGTGTCGTGCTCACTCGGTTGCCGTTCATGTCCTGTTCCTCAACCTTGGTTGCTGCGGGCCCAGACGACCTTCAATCGACCGCTGCATCCTGGCTTCCACGCCGTCAGTGGCGATGTCCAGGGTGCGGCGCCGTGTGTGACTGCCGTGGGTCGGAGACCTTGAGAGGAACTTCCGGCGTGCAGCCTATGTCGTCCGGGCTGCTCTTGTCACCGTTCTGCGCGCGGAGGTTGGATTCTACCGCTGCCACCGCCACCAGCGGTCGGTTGCAGCGCGGGCCGGTAGTTGCGGTTCCAGCGCCAGGGTGCAAACTCAGGTTACACCTCCGGAGAGTCCTATGAAGCTGGCAAAGTGGCTGCTGCCCTTGGTTCTTTTCATGCCTGCGTCAGCGGCGGCGTTCGACATGCCGCTGCTGTCGTCCACCGGCGTGGGCGACCGCCCCACGCGCGTGGCCGTGGCCGACTTCAACGGCGACGGCAGCGCGGACGTGGCGACCATCAGCTTCCAGGACGGGGAGGTCCACACGTATGTCCAGGGCGTGAACGGGGCCTTTGCCGAAGTGGGCATGGGCCATACTGAGTTCAACTCTGGCGGCTCTGCTGGCATCGCCGTGGGCGACTACAACGGGGACGGGCAGGCCGATGTGGTGGTGGTGAACTCGCGCGCGGCGGGCGCCGCCGTCTACCTCTCGCAGCCCAATGGAGAGCTCGTCTTTCAAGTCCGGAATGTCACGGGCGACATCCCCGTGGCCGTCGCCGCCGTGGACATCAACAACGATCTCAACACCGACATTGTCCTCGTCAATCTCAAGGACGGCGGCACCCTCCAATGGATGTTCGGGCAGGGGGACGGCACCATGGTGAACGGCCCGCGCGACGCCCACGACGGGAACGAGCTCACCATCGGCTGCTCGCCCAACGCCGTCATCCCCGGCCGGTTCGATGGCAACGGTTTCAAGGACATCGCCGTCATGTGCCGGGACGGAAGCCGGATGCTGGTCTTTGAGTACAACAACGGCTTCCAGGTCATCGGTGGCGGCGACACAATCTACGATCCCCGCGGCATGGCCGTGGGCGATTGGAACAACGACGGCTTTGACGACTTTGCGACCATCGACCGCGGCGGCCACCTGGTGGTGGGCTACAACGAGGGCGACGGGCGCCAGCGCAACCAGGTGGACGTGGACCTGACCGCGCAGTGCGCGAGCCCGTTCCGCATCGACGCCGCCGACATGGACCGCAACGGTCTGGACGACGTGGTCATCGCCTGCTCAAACCCAGTCGGTGTCCTCGTCGTGCTCAAGGACGATCCCGGCTGGTTCGTCACGAACCTGATTCCTGGCGTCGGAGCGGGCGGCCACGTCGTAGCGGGCGACCTCAACGGCGACGACTGGCCCGACGTGGTCACGCCCAACGACGGCGGCATGAGCTTTCAGGCGCTGCGCAACAACAACAAGATCGTGATTGCGCAGGGCGGTGAGGACCCGCGTCGCAAGGTCGGGCGGCGCAACACGGTGGTGCGGTGGATGTTCGACACCGGACCCGGTGGGCCGGCGGAGGCCGTGACGGCGACATTGGACATTGATGGGGCGGGCGGGCGCAGCAGCGCGCCGGCCACCGTAACCGGGCAGGCCGAGGGCTACTTCGACACGCCCGCGCGCGACGCGCAGCGCCTGAGTGGCGCCAACTCGGTCAATTTCCACATCGTGGGCAACACGGCCAACACGCTGCTCGATACCGGCGTGCACAGGTTCACCATCACGCATGGCGCGCGGACGGCGGACGCTGTGGGCGTGCGATTCTCGGAGGCCAACCCGGTCACCATGCAGATCAACCGGGTACTCCTCAACCCGCCCGGTGGTGCGGCGGGCTACACGGGCCCCGCCGCGGGTACCCAGAACCTGGCGCTCCGGTTCACGCGCGCGACGTATCCGGTGGACGAGAGATTTGTGGGCGACGTGGCCCGTGGCACCATCCGGTTGCCGCACCTGATCCGCGTCTCGATGCCGGTGGAGTACGGCCCTGTGTTGACCGCCATCGAGTCGCGCCGGGCCGCGACGATACTGGCGAACGGAGGCACGCCGGACTTTGGCGTGGGCATCGCGCCGCTGACCGTGGACGGCGTGCAGGCGCTGGGCGGCTCCTGCGGGGCGACTGTGACGCTGGGATACACCAACAGCGTCCAGGCGCTGGTCACCGGCGACATCAGCTGCACCGGCGTCTCGCTGGTGGGCTCCACCATCGGCCATGAGTTTGGCCACACGGCGCCCATTTCACTCGGGGACACCTACACGGGGGGCAGCGTGGCCCTGGTCAATCCGCCGCCGTCGGCCATGGAGATGGCCAATGGCCTCGGCGACACGCAGGGCTGGTTCGTGCTGGAAGAGGAGCGCGCCTACGACGTGTCCGGCCAGTTCGCCGACCCCGCCTCGCCCAACGTACACACCGCCAGGGAGCCCATCTTCCACGCCGGCGCGGAGCCGCGTTACAGCATGATGGGCGGCGGCGACGACGCGAACACGTGGATTACAGACACCGAGTACGCGCGCATCTTCGACGCGCTGGTGCCCATGGTCCCGCCCGTTCAATACGACACGGACCCGCGCGAAGTCGCACGCGTGCTGGGTTCGGTCGGCAGCGGTGACGACGGTGTCATTGGCACCGTTCTGCGCGGCGTGACAGGCGAGGTGTTTGAGGCGCCGGAGCCGGGTCCGTGGGAGCTGCGCGTAGTGGACGACGGGGACAATGTGCTGCGCAGCGTGTCGTTTGACGCGGAGTTCACGGCCGAGCTGCGCCCCTTGGGACGCGTTCCGGTCACGGCGGCGACGTTCGGCGTCTGGATCGAGGTCCCGGACAACGCCCGCGGGCTGGTGTTGCTCAAAGACGGGGTCGAACTCGACCGCAGGTCTGCCGGCCGGGCGCCGCCCGCGGCGAGCTGGGTGAGCCCCGGCGAGGGGGACTCGCTGGAGGGGGTGGTGGAGCTGGCGTGGGAGACCGACGGTGTCGAGACCACGATTGTCTACGAGTACGAGGGCGGCGCGCACGTCGTCGCTGCGGCCGTGCCGGGCGGGTCGTACACCATGGACACCGCAGAGTTACCCGGCAGCGACCGAGGCGTCCTGCGGCTCCGGGTCAGCGACGGCTTCTCACAGAGCGAAGCCGTGGTAGGCGGGCTGCGCATCGCTGCCAAAGTTCCGGAGTTGACGGTCCTGGGACCTGCGGATGGAGCGACAGTTGCGGCTGGCCGGGCCGTCGGGCTCTCGGCGGACGCGTACGATGTAGAGGACGGCGACCTCTTTGAGGCCGTGACATGGACCTCGGACCTGGACGGCGCCCTGGAGGAGCACGTCATTCTCTCCCTGGGCGCGCACACTCTGACTGCGTCCGTGACTGATTCAGACGGCAATGAAGTCACCGCGAGCGTGGCGGTGCGCGTGCTGGCGGACACCGACGGTGACGGCATCCCAGATGAAGTGGAGGACAACACGCCGGGGCTGGACTCCAACGTGGACGACTTTGGGCGCGACACGGACGAGGACGGTCTGGACAACGGTGAGGAGTACCTGCGCGGCACGAACATCGAGGTGGCGGACAGCGATGGGGACGGCGTGGACGACGGCGACGAGGCGCTGGAGGGCACCAACCCCGGCTCGGCGGTGCCGCGCATCCTGGCGGTTGTGCCCGCCTCGGTGGCAGTCGGGACGGACGCCGTCATTGACGTGGTGGGCACGGATTTCCTCGACGGAGACGTGGTGCTCGGCGTCCACGCCACCGACATCCAGATGTTGTCGCGGCGCCACCTGCAGATCGCCGTCTCTGTGCCGCAGGACGCCGCCGTGGGGGTGCGGGACGTGGTCATCGAGCGCATGGGCCAGGAGGTTTTTCGCCTGCCGCGCGGGTTCACAGTCACGCCCAACACCCCGACGATACTGAGCGTCAACCCCGATACCATCGAGACGGGCACGCAGGTCGATGTGATCATCACCGGGCACGGCACCGCGTTCACCGGCGACTCGGTCGCGGCGCTCGGCGAAGGCCTGGAACCGCGCCAGACGCAGGCGGCCTCCCCCACGGCGCTCGCCGTGTCCGTCACCGTCGCGGCCGACGCGCCGTTGGGCGCGCGCGAGGTGCGCGTGGATGGGGTAGGCGGGCCGGCCACGCTGACCGTGGTCCAGGGCATGGCCCAGCCCGACGTGGGCATGGACACAGGCGATGCGGGCGACTCGGGTGACACGGGCGATGGCGGAGACACGGGCGACGGTGGCGACATGGGCGACGGTGGCGACACGGGCGACGGTGGCGACCTCGACAGTGGCGGTGAACTCGACGCCGACGATCTGGGCGCCGACGCGGACGAACCGGACACAGGGCGGGACACCAGCGATGCCCCGGACGCGACCGACGCCACACCGGACACGCCCGACGCGCCCGACGCGGACCCAATGCGGGACGATGCGGCGGGAGATGCACCCGATGGAACGGCGGACGCCAGTGCCGACGGCGGGCTGGCCCCGCAACCGGACGCCTCCGATGCGGACGAAGGCGGCTGCGGGTGCAAAACGACCCGCCACCACCGCTGGAACTGGTTCCTGCGCCGCTGAGAGGGCGTGGACGAATTCTCCCGTCGCCGCGCCCTGCGCCTCGTCACCGTGGGCGTCCCTGTCTCACGGGCGCGTCTCGCGGACGTGCTTGGTTGCGCCAGGAACCCCCACGACGACGACGCTTGGCCAGGCTCGGTCCGAATTTGCAATCACCCTCTGAAACCGAGCCGCGACCAGTCATACGGGCGCCGCTCGGGTCGGGGTCTCCGATGACCGGCGATACACGCGGTTGGAGAGCAGGGCGTCGGACGACGACGGGCCCTGTCCCGTCGAGACTGGCCAACACGGCGGGTATCGTGCCGTTGGCTGTCGCCGGCGGGTCCCGCGGGTGGCTGCTCGTACATTGTCCGGACGGTTCTACTTCGTGATCACCGAAATCTGTGTCAGTCTCGCGCTTCTGACGGGGCGCTCGCTTGTGCTGATCGTCGATCGGCAGCAGGCGACCGGGCCGCCGAACCGGGGGGCGACACAAGCAAGCGACCCGGTGAACGAGGGAGGGCACCGCGACTGACACCCCACTAGATGACCTCGGCGAAGAAAGCACGCCACTCTCCTTGCGAGCGTGATCAGT
>CALBXO010000104.1 GCA_937890335.1 uncultured Pseudomonadota bacterium
ACAGCGGGGGGCGCAGGTGTCTCTGGGACGAGCCCAAACCGGCGCAGGACACCCTTGGCTTTGGCCCGTGCAGTGCGCCGCGCCACCTGACCGAGCGCGCGGCGGCTCAGCAGGATGTTGGCGTACGCCTGGTTGGCCAGCGGACAGTCGCATTCGCCGCGCTTGATGGAGGCGCGGACCTCGGCGGCGCGCTCGCCGTGCCAGAGCTTGAAGAAGTCGTACCCCACGTCCTTCACGTTGCCGAGGGACCCGTCGCCGCCGAGGATGGCGCAGGCCCACAGGTCTCCGTACGGGCTGATGTGGGCGTTGGAGATGCCCGCGTAGCAGGGGAGAATCTGGCGCTGCTCGGCGAGCCAATCGGCGGTGATGTCGTAGTAGAAGTGCCGCATGGACTGCGTGAGCAGCTCCATCCCGCGGGCGTCCTCCAAGCGTCGCGCGGTGGCCTCCTGGAAGGGGCGGATGGCCTCACGGTAGGCGTGGTGCGGCGGCGTGATGTCGCTGTCCACGTTGCGCATCTCGTTTCGCTCTTCGGCGATCTCGGAGATGTACGTGTCCACACCGAGCCCCATGGCCGCGTCGATGATGCCGGGCAGCTTGTGGATGTTCATGGTCGAGATGACCGTGCCCACGCCGACCCGCAGGTTGGGGTAGGTCTTTTTGAGCTCCAGCAGCCGGCCGACCGTCTCCATCAATTTGTCGTAGTTTCCGGCGACCCCGCGCACCCAGTCGTGGTCGTCACCGACGCCGTCCATGGACGGTTTGAGCGTCAGGAGCGTGTTGGGCGCGTAGCGCGCCATTCCTTCCAATAGCTCGACGGTCATCGCCTCGACACGCGCTGGCATCAGGGCGTTGGTCGGGATGTGGACCACGTTGGGTGACAATTGACGGCACCCGATCTCGACGATTTGCGGCAGATCCTTGCGCAGGAAGGGCTCGCCGCCGCTGATGTTGAAGAAGTAGACCGGGCCGACGGAGCGAAAGGTCCGCTCAATCTCGTCCAGGGTCAGCTCCTCCTTGAGGCGGTCCTTCTCCGCTGGGTAGATTTTCCAGATGTCGCACGAGCGGCAGCGCGAATTGCACTTGTTCGTGACGGACAGAGTGAGGTTGATGGGCGCTGGCGGTTTCCCGAAGCCGTACCAGGACGCCTTGAATCGGGCCAGGCGCGGGGCGAGTTCTGTGGTGATTCTCTGGAGCATGCAGGCGGAGCATCCTGCAATTGCCGCGCCCGCGCAAATCGTTGCCGGCGGTGTCCAGGTGCTGCCCGTGGCAGAATGCGGTTGACAGTCCGACGTTGCATGCCTAAATCCTCCGCCGACCCACCCCCGGAGGCCAGTACATGGAGTGACACCATCCCCCTTTTGAGACTCGCCCGCAGGCCCGCCTGCGCTCGTATCCCGAACCCGGATGGTCCTCATGTCAGCGCTTCATTTACGCCGCGTTACATTCTCCTATTCGTCCGACGAGCCCGTACTCGTCGAGGTTGACCTGCACCTGACGTCCGGATGGACGGGGCTCGTGGGGGCCAATGGCTCCGGCAAATCAACCTTGATTCAGCTGGCGGCAGGGGCGTTGACGCCCGAGGACGGGTCCGTGCAGCGCGAGCCGCAGACTGCGCGTGTGCATGTCTGTCCCCAGCGCACGGACGAGCCGACTCCAGTCATCGAGGCGTTCGCGTGGGCCTGGGATCGCCAGGCCGTGCGGCTGAGGGCCGCGCTCTCGCTCGACACCAGAAGCGGCGCAGCGCTGGCTGGAGGACGTCACCCCGGCGAGTTGGCGACGTCTGTCACCGGGTGAGCGCAAGCGCTGGCAGGTCGGCGCAGCGCTCTGGGACGAACCAGATCTGTTGTTCCTGGACGAGCCCACGAACCACCTGGACGCCGACGCTGTCGGGCTGCTTGTGGAGTCCCTGCGACGCTATGACGGGATTGGTGTCGTGGTGTCCCACGACCGTGGCCTGCTGGACGTGCTCACGACCCAGACGGTGCGAGTCCGCGCCGGGCGCATCGCGACCTATCCCGGTGGGTACTCGGCGGCGCGGGCGCAGTGGAACGCCGACGCTGACGAGCTCCGGGCGAGGGCGACCCATGCCAGCCGGCAGGTGGAGCGGGTCGCGGCGCGGCTGGCCCGCACCCGCGGTCAGCGCGCCGAGGCTGGCACACAGATTTCCACGCGGGCGCGAATGAAGGGCCCGAAAGACAGTGATGCGCGGACCGTTTCCGCCAAGGCGCGGGTCGTAAAAGGTGAGCGCCGGCTGTCCAAGCAGGTCACGCTGCTCGGGCGAGAGTTGTCGCGGGCCCAGGAGTCGCGGGCGTCCATCGTTGTGGAGACGGAGAGGGGCAGATCCTTGTTCGTGGACTTTCAGCGGGCGTCGCGCAGGGTCTTGCTCAGTGTCCAGCTGCCTGTGCTCAAAGCCGGCGAGCGCGTCCTGGCCACCGATGTGCGATTCCAGATTGAGCGCGGGTCACGGGTGCGGTTGGCCGGGCCGAATGGCTCCGGCAAGACCACGCTGCTGCGCGCAGCCATGGAGCGGTGTCGGCTACCGGCGGCGGAGGTTCTCTACCTCGAGCAGGAGCTGGCGACGCCCGCCGAGGTACAGTCGCTGCAAGAGCGCACGCGTGAGCTACCGGCCGCGCTGCGCAGCCGCGTCTTCCACCTCCTCGCGGCGCTGGGTGCGAGCCCCGAGCGGGTGATGGCGAGCGGTCAGCCGTCACCCGGCGAAGTTCGAAAGCTCCAGCTGGCGTGGGGGCTCGGGCGCAGCGTGAAGCTGCTCGTTCTGGACGAGC
>CALBXO010000105.1 GCA_937890335.1 uncultured Pseudomonadota bacterium
CCCCCGTGTGCGGAAGGCCCCGCCCCGCCTGACGCGTCCCGTGCTCGTCGGAGTCACTGCGCCGCGGTGCCGCGCTTGGCGCGCCCGATCCGAAGCTTGCATCTTGCTACGGACTCCGGAGTCCGACTGTGACGCCGTCAATTGGGGTCGTTTCCCTTGCTTATCTGGGGTCGTGTGACTAAGGTTGCAGGCAGCAAAGTGGGCAAACAACTTCCCTGGTTGGTAATCAGCATGAACATTCGCATCCTCCCCGTCCTTGGGGCGGCACTTCTACTGCTCGGTGCCTGTGGCACGGAGGAGACCGGCAACGGGACGGCGCCCGGTGGACTGGCCGTCGTCTGCGGCGACAATGTGTGCGGCATCAGCGAGCTGGACTCGTGCCCCGAGGACTGTGGTCCCGGCGCTGCGGTCTGCGGCAACGGTGTCTGCTCTGCCGCCGAGTCGAGCTCCACCTGCCCCGAGGACTGCGGTCGCGGTGTGGACCAGGGTGATTTCAACAACGGCGGCGGGAACAACGGTGTTGGGAACAACGGCGGCGGGAACAACGGCGGCGGGAACAACGGAGTCGGCAACCGGGAGTACCCGGAGGCTGGCAACTTCGTGGACCTGGGGCAGGTGATGCCGAACGTCGGCTGGGCCAACGCCCACAAGCCCGACGGAACCGTGGTGGAATTCACCATGGAGAAGTGGCTCAACGACGCTGAGTACGCCCACTACAACTCGATCGCCTTCGTGCTCGGCACGGGCTGGTGCCCGGCGTGCCCGCAGTACATCGAGCACGTCAACAGCCTCTCCGCGCAGCTCGAGTCGAACAATATGATGGTCGTGTACATCGAGGCTGAGGACAACTCCTACGCCCCGGCGACCAGTGAGTTTGCCTACGCGTTCATCAACGACCACATCGGCGAAGGCCTCGGCCTGCGCGTCGGCGACGCGGACACCATGCCGACCCCGGGCGCGATGATTCGTTCCCCGGTCGTGCAGTCCTTCCCGAGCGGTTGGGTTGTGCGCCGCAGCGACATGACCGTCATCGCGTCCCAGCACGCCAGCCAGTACATCATCCCGTTCGCCCAGATCGCGGCGGACCCGGACAGCGGCGACTGGAACGGCGAGCCGGTCATCGAGCCGAACTGTGGCGAGGAGGACGAGGAGACCTACGAGGGCAGCAACGACGACCCGCGCACCGCGCCGGTCATCGAGCCGGGCACGAGCTTCGATGGCGGCATCTGCGCCGTGGGTCCGGACTACTACCGCATCGAGATCGAAGGTCCCTGGCGCGCGGATCTGGAGTTCTCCCACGGCGTGGGCGACCTGGACATGTACCTCTGGGACATCGAGAAGGGCGAGGTCGCCACGGATGAGAACAACCGTCCCATCGGGTCGGACTCCATCACGGACAATGAGTCCTTCGAGTACGAAGGCTCGGCGATCCTCCTCATCTTTGGGTACGACTACAACACGACGACGTACACCTTCTCGGTGAACTCGCTCTAGGAGCGTGTAGCGCATTGGCGGACCGAGCCTCGGCGGGACAAACAGCGCCGAATTTCGTGCGGCCGCCGGACGGCGATACCGCAGTATCATCGGCCGAAGGCCGTGCGGAAGGCGGTGTTGTTTGGCCGACGAGGCGACGGGAGTCAATGTGCTACATGCTCCTGGTTCGACGTTCTGCTCCAGGGAAACGAAGGGTCGGCTCAATGCCGGCCCTTCGGGTTTCTTGGCTCTCAAACCGGAGAAAGCTGTGCGCCTGGGTTTGTACGCGGAAGAGATCTCGAGCATCCAATCGCGGCACGTGGAAACGCTGGCCTCGTACGCGACGGCCGTCACCACATTGCTACCCGCGGACACCGCACACCGTCGGGCTGGGCTGGCCGCGAAGGCCCGCGGGTCCGACGCGTTGTCCGGTGTAGCAGGTGTGGTGTTTGGCCCCCGTGAGCATGCGCTGACCCTCGCGTGGGCGCTCGATCCAGTCCGCAGCGGGCTTGGCCTGCTGGACGACCTGGCAGCGGCGCTGGGCTTGCCCGCGGTGCTGGGCCCAGTGGAGGTGAGTCACGACGCCCGCACGGTCGACGCACGCGTGTTTGATGTGCGCGTGGACGCCTCGCAGTGGCGGCTCGCCCTGGCATTGGGTGAGGCGCCGACAAACCCTCCGGCGCAGATGAAGTCGGCGCTGGACGATGCGTTTGGAGCGGGCGCATCGGACGCGGCGCACCTGGTCTGGCTGACGCAGGGCGGCGAGGTGCCGGGCCCAGGCTGGACGCCGCTGACGTGGCGGACCCTGGACCATCTGCTGGCCAGGTACGAAGAGGTGGGCACGGTCGCCGAGTACCGGCGCGTGCTGCGCGAGCAGGTCTTCCGGGAACTGGCGCCGAGCGCAGTGCGCCGCAACCTCGACACGGCCGACCACCGCGGGCTTTGTGCTCTCCAAGAAGGCCGCAGCTCGAATTGACACCGCCTCGGGCGGCGGAAACACTCACCGCATGCAAGACCTGCCGCGACAGCTCGGCCCGTACCAGCTCGTGCGAAAGCTCGGCTCAGGCGGTATGGCGCAGGTCCATCTGGCCCTGGCATTTGGCGCCAGCGGCTTTGAGAAGAAGGTCGCGATCAAGTCTCTCTTGCCCGAGTTTCGCGGGCACGGGGAGCTGCAGCGGCTGCTCATCACCGAGGCCTGTCTGCACGCACGGTTGGAGCACCGCAACCTGGTGGGCGTGCACGACCTGGGCGTGGCCGACGGCGCGTACTACGTGCGGATGGACTTCGTTGACGGCGGTGACCTCGCGTCGATGATGAAGTTCGGGCGCCCCTCGGTTTCGCTGGCCATCTACATCGCCGAGGAGGCTGCGCTGGCGCTCAACTACGTCCACACCTTCCTGGACGACCGCGGCCGACCGCTGGGTCTGGTCCATCGTGACGTGAGCCCGTCCAACATCCTCCTGTCCCGCGCTGGCGAAGTGAAGCTGGCCGACTTTGGCGTGGCCAAGGCCACCCGGCTGGCGGACGCCACGGGCGCGCGCGTGCGCAAGGGCAAGTACGCGTACATGTCGCCCGAGCAGATCGCGGGGGACGCGCTGACGCACCAGAGCGACCAGTTTGGCCTCGGCGTGACGATCATGGAAATGATCGTGGGGTACCGACCCTTTGATGGGAACACGGTGCTGGAGACGATGGAGAGGATCCGTGAGTGCACGCCGCCCAATCTGGACGGGGTCACGCCGGAGCTTCAGACGATCATCCGGCGGTGTCTCGAGCGGCGACCCAAGAACCGGTACCCGAGCGCGCTGGCGCTGCGGCAGGCGCTGATGAGCCTTCGCAGCAAGTTCCTGGCAGTGGGACCGCCCGAGCTGCAGGACTATGTCCTGGCCGCTGCCGTGGAAGGCCCTTCCATCGCCGACGAAAAGACGCAGGTGTGAAGGCCGCATGAGCAAAGAATCACCGGACCGATACCGAACCGACCCGCCCTCGGTAGTCACCGTCCACAGCGAGGCGCTGGTCACGTCTGCCAAGCCGGCGCGCTGCCAGTTGGTCGTGGTGGACGGTCCCGACATGGGGCGCGCCGCGAACATCGACCAGGACGACAGCATTGTCGGCACGGACGACGACTGCGACCTCGTGCTGACCGACGATCGGGTGTCTCGTCGGCACATGTCCATCCGGATCGATGGCGGGCGCTTCATCGTTCGCGACCTGGGCAGCCGCAACGGCACGCTGTACGAGGGGTCACTGGTCAGCGCCGCCACGGTGCCCGCGGGCGCCACGCTCAAACTGGGCAAGACCTTCTTGCGGGTCCAGCCTCGCCCCGAAGTGATGGAGGTCGCGCCGAGCCAATCGCGTCGTTTTGGAGACCTTGTCGCGGAGAGCCTGGCGATGCGCGAGGTCATCGCCGTGCTCGAGCTGTCCGCCGAGTCCGACGTGACCGTCTTGCTGGAGGGGGAGACGGGTACCGGCAAGGAGCTGGCCGCGCGGGCTCTGCACGACGCGAGCCCCCGTCGGGCGGGCCCCTTTGTGGTGATCGATTGCGGCGCGCTGCCGGAGACGCTGCTGGAAAGCGAGCTGTTTGGGCACGTGCGCGGGGCGTTCACCGGGGCCGCCCAGAACCGGGATGGCGCGTTCGTCCGCGCCTCGGGCGGTACCATCTTCCTCGACGAGCTCGCCACCGTGCCGCTCCAGATGCAGGCGCGGCTGCTGCGCGTCATTGAGGAGCGCCGGGTGCGTCCCGTGGGCGCGGATGAGGAAAGGGACATCGACGTACGCCTCGTCGCCGCGTCCACCGACGACCTGTCGGGCAAGGTGACGGAGGGGACCTTCCGGCCAGATCTCTACTACCGCTTGAGCGTGGTGAAGGTGCAGCTGCCGCCCCTGCGGTCGCGCCGCGAGGACATCGTTCCCGTTGTGGGTGTGATGATGAAGCGGCGCGGGATGGATGCCGGAGCCGTGTCCGGTGCCAACCTGGACCGGCTGATCGCCCACAGTTGGCCCGGCAATGTGCGCGAGCTGCGCAACGTCATCGAGCGGGCCATCGCGCTGTCACCGGGGGCGACGACCTTCGCGGAGCTCCGCATTGCGGTGCAGCCGTTGCACTCCGAAGAGACGTTGACCGTCCGGACCGACATTCCGTACAGCGACGCGAAAGCGGTGTTGCTCAACGCCTTTGAGTTCCACTACCTGCGGGATGTGTTCAATCGATGCGACGGCAACATCTCAGCCGCTGCGCGGGAGTCGGGGCTGGACCGCAAGCACCTGCGCTCACTGCTGCGCCGCCACGACATCATCCCGGGCAAGGATTCGTAGCCGGGCCCCCGCGGGACGGGGCTACTGCGTCGCGTAGAAGACGATCGTGCTGTCGTCTGGCTGGAGTCGGCATTGGTCAAAGAAGGTGCGCAGGTCCAGCCGCAGCGTGTCCCTGTTCTGGTACCAATAGTTCAGCGCGCGGCGTTTGGAGTCGGCACGGGTGCGGCCCTTGAACTTCACCGTTGGCGTTGGGACCTGGTGCTGGGGTGTACCGCTCATTGTTTGCGCTCCAAGAAGGTACGCACCAGCCGCTCGTGCCGCTCGCTCGCCCAGAGTTTTGAGAACGTCGCGGTCTCGTCCACGTACGCGTCCTCGATAGGTCCTCTATCGGAAGATTGGGCCAGTCGCTTGATGCCTACGACCAGATCGCGGCCTAGTTTGGCGATGTCTTTGCCCATGTTCCACGCTGCGCCCACTGCCTGCCCGGATTCCACAACGCGATTGACCAGACCCAGGTCAAATGCCTCCTGTCCATGAAGAATGCGGCGGTTCAGCAGCAGGTCCAGAGCCGCTGAGTACCCCACGGCGCGAACCAGACGAGCGGTGCCACCCCAGGCTGTGGTCAGCCCGAATTTTGCCTGTGTCAGTCCAATCAGGGCGTCCCGCTCCGCGATGCGCATGTCGCAGGCGAGGCACAGCTCGACCCCACCTCCGTAGGCGTGTCCGGTGATGGCCGCGATCGAGACCTGCGGCAGCGCCTCAAGATCGCGCAGGATCTTGCCCATTCGGACCGAGAGGGCTCGGCCGGCGTCTTCGCCCTTGAGTTTACTGAATTCGGCCAGATCTCCGCCGGCTATGAAGCTGCCACCCTCGCCCGCGATGACGGCCACCTGGAGCTCGGGGCGCTCGTAGAGCGCGAGCACGAAATCGGCGAGGGCGTCGATGGTGACGAGGTCGAGGGCGTTGTGGCGCTCTGGGCGCACCACGGTGAACATGGCGACGCCCTCCTCCACGTCGATCCTGACCCGCCCGTCTTTGACCGTCTCGGTATGCACGCGTCCAAGGTGCCCGACGCCCGCAGATCGTTCAACCGCGGCATAGAATCTGGAAGCGTGTCACTTTTGTTGGGAACCTCCGAGGCGCTCGTCCGTGTAACGCACCAGACTGGCCGGTCGTTGACATCAGCATTGCGGAGCAGACGTGAAGACACGAACGAAGACGACCTGGATTCTTGGATGGGCGGCGGCCTTGATCGCCGTGACGGTGGGTGTGGCATGGCAGTCGAGTGTGTCCGCGCCCGAGGCGCAGTCATCGACGGTGCTGGAGGGTGCCGCGCCGACAGTGGAAGAGGCCGGTGT
>CALBXO010000106.1 GCA_937890335.1 uncultured Pseudomonadota bacterium
CCTGGTACGCGCCGAGCAGCAATTGCTGCCCTGTCTGCCCCCTCGCGTAGAACGTGCGAGAGACCTGGGCGCCGCCGAAGGAGCGGTTGGCCAGGTGGCCGCCGTACTCGCGCGCAAACGGCACACCCTGGGCGACGCATTGGTCGATGATGTTCCGGCTCACCTGGGCCAGGCGGTACACGTTCGACTCGCGGGAGCGGAAATCGCCGCCCTTGATCGTGTCGTAGAACAGCCGGAACACGCTGTCGCCGTCGTTCTGGTAGTTCTTGGCCGCGTTGATCCCGCCCTGTGCTGCGATGCTGTGGGCGCGCCGAGCGCTGTCCTGGTAGCAGAAGTTCAGCACGTCATAGCCGAGCTCCGCGCAGGTCGCGGCGGCGCTCGCACCGGCAAGTCCGGTGCCGACGATGATCACTTTGAACTTTCGCTTATTGGCCGGGTTGACCAGCTTGATGTCGAAGCGGTGCTTGTCCCACTTCTCCGCCAGCGGCCCCGACGGCTCATGGCTCTGCAAAGTCATCTCAGCCCCCCGTGCTGATGATCCCGAGCAGTACTGCCACGGGCATGGAGATGTTTCCGAGGACCAGCGCCGCCGCCAGGCCGTGACCCGCGTTGGTAATCAGCGGGCGGTACTTCGGTGCCCGCAGTCCGAGCGACTGGAACAGGCTGGCGATGCCGTGGCTGAGGTGTCCGCCCAGAAGCACCATCGCGATGATGTACGACGCGGACACGCCCACGTTTGAGAAACCGGCGACGAACATCGAGTACACGTCGCGCAGGACCTCGGGGTCCCCCGTCTCCGCCAACGGGCCCGCGTACGAGCTGTCGATGTCGATGACGCCGAACGTGAAGTGCAACAGGTGGTAGACGATGAACGCGAACAGCGCCAGGCCGGACCAGATCATCGTCCGCGCTGTCACCGTGGACTGGACCGGGTTGTGGACCACGTAGGCCACAGGGCGCGCTTTCTTGTTGTCACCAAACAGCTTGAAGGCGACGGCCACGTGTACGGCGAACGCCGTCACAAGCCCGCCACGCATCAGCCACAGGATGCCGCCCAGATCTTCCAGACCCTTGGCGTACTCGTTGAATGCCTCCTGCCCCGCAAAGGACAGCAGGTTCCCCGCCATATGAGCGACGACGAACCCGAGGAGAGCTGCGCCCGACAACGCCATCATGACTTTCAGTCCGATGGACGAAGTGAGCATGCGCTTGAGCCAGAGCAGGGGACCCATGTGTCGACTCCTGTGGGACATCATCTCGACTCCAGTGTCCGACCGGGGAGATGGTTGTGCTTGCCGTGCAGGCCTCGTTCCTGCCCAGCGCGGGTTACCACGCCCCCCGGCTTTCTTCAAGGCGGGCGGCCACCAACCAGGCGCTGACGTCGTCGAAACCCGGCGGAACTGTGGGAAGTTGCGCGCCGTCCACAACGGCCTGCGCAGTGTTCAGCAGGCGATCGGCGTTCACCTGGTCGTCCGCGTCTACGAACTGTCCGGGTGCGTGCAGGTTGAGCAGGCCGGACGTGCCGAGGCGGATGGCACCCAGCGCGACCCGCGTCGCCTCACCCTGCGCCCCTTCCGCCGCCAGGCCCCGCGCGAGATCCGTCAACGTCTGGGCGGCGCCCCGTGTGAAGAGTGCTGGCAACTGCTGGGCAAGCGCGGCAAATGGTCCGCTGGGCGCGACCACCTCAGCGCCGGCCTGCAGCGCCAGGGAAAACCAGGCCTGCCGCGTCGCCATGCGCACGACCTTCTCGACCTCGTGGGCGACCACGGCGACCCGCACCGAAGTGCCATCGTCCAGGTACTCAACCGTGTCCGTCCACGCGGCGAGGCCCAGCCGGACGGCCGTCGGCACGCAGAAAACCACGCGCAGGTTTACGAGTCGGCCGGGTTCCAGACCCAGCTCGGACGGGGCGCGCTGCGCATCGCAAGTCGCCCAGACTACCCGCGCGCCAACACCCAGCCGCTCCTCGAGCCGACCGGCGACCTCGCGCACCGCTGCCCCTTCGTTCGGGCGCAGCAGCTCGTCCACCAGCGGCCGGTGGACGCGCACTCAGTAGTGCTCGGGTGGACTTTGAATGACGAGCACGACAGCCCGCTCGCGGGCCTCGATGCCACGACTGTCCCCGGCCGGGATCACGATGATCTGACCGGGACCCATCTCGACCTTGCCCTCGCCACTCATGACGACGACCCGACCGCGTTCGATGTAGATGCACATATCGCGACCCGCCTTATGCGCCGTCAGCTCCTGCCCTTCTTCAAAGCAGAAACATGTGACCGACATATGCGGGGTGCGGCTGAGCTCGTGTTCGGTGGGACCTTCTTCGGTGTCTTCCCACGCGGCAACACCACGGATGCTCAGAGGATTCATGCCCCCTCCAGTTTCCAGGACAGCGCGGCATATAGCCTACCTGTACGGGAGGAACAACCGGTTGCCGAAGTTTCCTTGGGCTCCGCCCTCGAACTCGAGGGTCTGCTCGAACTCCAAGCCCTCAACACTGATGTTCATTGTCGCCGCCAGAGTCGTGAAGTTATCCGGCTCGATCGCGAGCCCTTCGGCCTCGATCTCCAGCGTCCACACGCCGTCGATGATGTCGGCGATGTACACGACGCTCTTTCGGAGCAGCGCCGTGCTCAATTCGTAGTAGTAGTTTCCGCCAGTCTGGCAGGCGATACTGATCAGCTCATCCTCCGGCAAAGTGCCGTTGGCGCTGACGATTCCGCCCAGATGCACGAAGAACACGGGGGTGTTGCCCAGCTGCTCCGTGACCGCATCGACCGTGGTGGCGCTGCTGGTGTCCGCGCCTCCGGTGATCACAGCGAGCACCGCGTTGTCCCGTCCACCGGCTGCGAGATCATCGGCCGCGATCTTCATGGCGTCGTACATCGGACGCTCGCCACCCTCGGCGCCACCAAGCGTGGTCACGAGCTCTTTGACCGGCTCCAGAATCCGCGTATAGCCCTGCTCGCGCCGCACGCCATCGGCTCCGTCGCCACCAAACGCGTAGACCGCGACCTCGACACCGGGAAATCGCGTCTGCAGCGCGTCGATGAACGCCTTGGCCGCAAAGTGCCTGTCGTCGCCCGGGTCCTGGGCGTCGTCGCCCTCGCCGATGTACTTGGACTCGTCGATGAGGATCGCCACGCTCAGATCCTCAAAGCTGACCCGGCTGGGCACAAAGCGCACGCTGCCCGGGACGATGCTGAACGGTATCTCTCGCTCACAGAACGTCGTGTTGGAGCACTCGTAGAGCTTCGGGCACTCCTCGTCCTCCGTCGCGCCGCAATAGGTCCCGTCAAAACGAGGGACCACCAGGCGCGTACCCGCCTCAAGGGCGATGGCCTCGTCGACCAGGAGAGAGTCCACGCGATCACCGTCGAGGTTTTCGGCGTTCGGAAGCACCACGCGGGAGTCATCATCCCCGGCCCGATCCCTGATGCGGAGGTTGACCACCACCCGGCCGTCACCCCAATCACACACCGACGGAGGTCCACCACCGACAAACTGGGCGCGCAAGTCACCCTCCACCGTGATGACCTCTCGCTCGGGAAGCGGCTCGCCGTTGTTGCCGTCGTTGTTGGACGACGCCGCCCCCTTGTCTTCGCCGCAGGCAGCCGCCAGCAGCGCGAGGAACAGCACAGGCGCAAGTCTCTTCATCCGTCTCGCTCGTTGATTGGGTCCGTCTCGCGCGGTGAGTGTAGTCGGCACGCAGGGCCGGGGCAAACGA
>CALBXO010000107.1 GCA_937890335.1 uncultured Pseudomonadota bacterium
CCGCCTGCGGACGACTGGGGTCAAACGACCCCCTGGATTGGTCCGCGGTGGTTTCCGACGCAGTCTGCGACTCGTGTCGCACGCTGAGATTGGAGTGATGGGTCGACCCATGGTGCCAAGGCGCCGATGCCACAGATCGCATGGGGTCTCATGGCCCCAGTGAATGGTCGAGTCGCCAGGCTGCAGGCCCAGGCCGTTGGTGTCCGTCAGCGACGGGCTGGAGATCCAAGGGATTAAGGCGTCCATAAGGTGCCGGTTGGCATCGATCCTGCGATGGGAGCGGTTGGGTGGCTCTGGGGCCCGCATCGCCCCTCGCTGTTGAGACGAAGTAACTTCATGAGAAAAACGTTCCTTTCAGTCCTTGCGCTGACGCTCCTCGGGGGCAGTGCGCAGGCCCAGGACTACGGTGGCCCGGCCACCGACACGGCCATCGACATCCAGGCGTTCGAGCCCATCGCCGGGCCTCAGGGCGTGTTCAGCGTGGAAGCCGCCGACGGCGCCGACGACCTGAGCTTCGGCGCCGGTGTCCTGCTGCATCTCTCCAAAGACCCCCTCGTCCTCCAGCTCACGGAAGACGGAAAGCAGGAGTCGATTGTCGAGGACCAGCTGGTCGCGGATCTCCTGGTCTCGTTTGGACTGTGGAACGTGCTCGAGCTCGGCGCGGCGCTTCCAGTCTACATCGTCAACACCGGCAACCTCGCCGGCGCCGACATCGGCGGAGCCACGCTGGGCGATCTGCGGTTGCGGCCCAAGTTTACCCTGCTGGACTCCAACGATGGACCCATTGGATTGGGCCTGGTGGCGAACGTGAGTGTGCCCACCGGCGACGACACGGCCTTCGCGTCGTCCGGGACGTTTGGGGTGCGTCCGGGCCTCATTGTCGACACGCGGATCAGCAAGCTGCTGCTGGCCGTCAATGTCGCCACCGAGGTCAACGACGACCGAAGCTTCGGGAGTCTCAAGACTGGCAGCTCCCTGCTGTACGGAGTAGGCGCCCAGTACAGCCTCACGGACGAGTGGCTGCTCGGCGGCGAACTCTTTGGAGCCACGCCCTACAACGACCTGTTTGACAGCAACGCGTCGCCGCTCGAAGCGCTGGCCGGCGTGAAGTACCGCACGTCGCTCGGGCTGAACTTCGAGATCGGGGCCGGGCGCGGCGTGGTCCCAGGAGCCGGCGCGCCCGACTACCGGGTATTCACTGGACTGCGGTACGCCCAATATGGCGGCGATCTCGACGGTGACGGCATCGCCGACGCGCGAGACCAATGTCCGGAGGAGCCCGAGGACGTGGACGAGTTTGAGGACTCCGACGGCTGCCCCGACCCGGACAACGACAACGACGAGATCGCCGACTATGAGGACCACTGTCCCGACGAGCCCGAGGACCGCGACGGATTCAGCGATGTGGACGGTTGCCCGGACCCGGACAACGACGAGGACGGACTGGCCGACAACCGCGACAATTGCCCCGACGAGCCGGGCCCGCGCGAAGAGATGGGATGTCCCGCACAGGCGGACCCAGACCGCGACCGCGACGGAATTCTCGACGTGGTGGACCGCTGCCCCGAGCTGCCGGAGACCATCAACGGCATCGACGATGAGGACGGCTGCCCGGACAAGGGCGAGCAGAAGGTCGTCATCCGCGGTGACCAGATCTACATCCTCGACCGCGTCTACTTCGACACGGCCAAGGCCACCATCAAACCGCGCTCGTTCGGTCTCCTGCGCCAGGTCGCGCTGACGCTCAAGGCCAATCCGCACATCGAGCTCATCGAGGTGCAGGGCCACACGGACGACCGCGGCGGCGACGAGTACAACCTCGAGCTCAGCGACGCACGGGCGCAAGCCGTGCGGGTCTTTCTCCAGGAGGACGGCGTGAGCTCCCGGCGACTGCTGGCCCGTGGCTACGGAGAGACGGAGCCCGCGCAGGAGATTGACGGCTTGTCCGGCGGACGGCTCAAGGACGCGCGCTCCAAGAACCGGCGCGTGCAGTTTGTGATTCTCGAGCAGAAGAGCGGCCGCGGTCGCGTCTCAAACCGATGACCAGGAAAATGACGATGATACGACGCAACCGCTTTGCCTTCTGTGTCTGCGCCGTCGCCCTGGCGACGCTCATGACCACCGCCGCCACCGCCACCGAGCCACGGGTAGACCCGGGCCCGGATCCCGGCACCGTGGACGGAAACTGCTACGCCGTGACCGACGTCAGCGGTGACCATGACGCGCTGACCAAGATTGAGACCGCGAACACGGACGCAGCCACGAACGAGGCCACCCTGGGTCGCACCAACACCGAGCTGCTCGAGGCCATCGCCATGCGTGGCGGTGTCCTGTACGGCATCAACCACGACAGGCTCGGCACCGTGAACCTGGAAACTGGGGCGTTCACCCAGCTCGGGCCGGTGGTGGGTTCCGGACGCGGCGAGTCCGGCAGCAAAACCTTCAGGGACATCGACGCCATGGGCTTCGAACCCGCGACGGGCTACCTCTACGCCGTAGTCCAGGACAGCCACAAGGACCTGCTGATCCGCATTGATGCGGACACAGGTGTGGCCGTCGCAGGGGCTTTCGGGGACGGGGTGGACTACGTCCTCATCGACAAAGCCGGGGCCGAGAACATCCACAGTGTGGAGGGGCTGGCGTTCGACCCGACGGACGGCGAGCTCTGGGTCTCCGTCACCGGGGACAACGACTTCTCCTACATCATGCGCGTGGACAAGAGCACCGGCGGCAAGCAGGAAGAGCACCGGCTGCCCGGCAGCCTCCACATCGAAGGCCTCGACATCGACGACACGGGCCAGATGTACGTGATCGGTCGCGATGGCAGCCGGGGTGAGTACCTGTGGTCGGTAGACAAGGGCACCGGGCAGACCGGCCCGGCGATTCGGCTCGACAACGGGCTGGACTACGAGGGTGTGGCCTGCCGCTCCACCAACACCGCCGACCTCTCGGTCTTCCTGACCTCCGAGGGCGTCACGGTGGACGACGACGGCACCTGGGACTACGAGGTCCGCCTGACCAACCGCGGTCCGCGCGACGCGACTCTCATCGCCGTCGAGCTCACGTTCGGCGAGGGGCTGGCGCTGGTCAGCGCGAATCCGCAGATCGGCGGATTTGACGCCAACACCGCCACCTGGACGGTCCCGGCCCTTGCTGCCGACACCACAGTGACACTGACGGTCACCGTCGAGCCCGACGGTCGCGCGCTGGGACTGGTGCACGTGTACGCGACCAGCTCGACCACCGGCGAGTACCCCGACCGCAACCCAGGCAACGACACTGGATCGCTGGCCGTCACCATCGAGATCTCCCCCAACGGGGACCTGGACAATGACGGGCTGACCAACAGCGATGAGGAGCGTCTGGGCACCGACCCGGCAGACCGCGACAGTGACGGCGATGGCCTGCTCGACGGCGCCGAGGTCGGACCGGACCTCGCCAACCCCAGGGACACCGATGGCGATGGCAATATCGACGCCCTGGACCCCGATGACGACGGAGACGGGATCCTCACGCGCGTCGAGATCGGCGACAGCTCGATCCCCGGCAACGATGTCGATGGCGATGGCCACGTAAACTGGCGGGACGCGGACGCGGACAACGATACGATCCCCGACGGTGAAGATGGCCGCGGCGACATCGATGGTGACGGGCTGCGCGACTACCTCGACCCGGACGATACCGACGGCCCGCTCGGCGACTACGACGGCGACGGCCTCCCCAACCGTCAGGAAGAGCAGATCGGGACGGACCCGCGCGACGCAGACAGCGATGACGACGGCTTCCGCGACGCTGCTGACGGCATCGAGGATACCGACGGCGACGGTCTCATCGACGCGCTCGATGTTGACAGTGACGGAGACGGACTCCAGGACGGCACCGAGATTGGTCTGACGGTCGAAGACGTGGGCCCCGACACCGATCTGGAGGTCTTCGTCCCGGACGCCGACCCCGGCACCACGACCAACCCCTATGACCCGGACACCGACGACGGCGGCGTGTACGACGGTACCGAGGACGTGAACCTCAACGGTCGCATCGACGACGGCGAGCGCGATCCCAACAACCCCGGTGACGACGCCGACCTGGTGGCCGACACCGACGGCGACGGGCTGCCGGACGAGGTAGAAGAGCAGATCGGGACCGACCCGAGCGACGCTGACAGCGACGACGACGGCGTGCGCGACGGCGACGAGGCCGACCCGCAGATCGACCATGACCGCGACGGCCTCATCGACGCACTGGATCCCGACAGCGACAACGACGGCATCCTGGACGGTACCGAGTTGGGCCTCACCGAGCCCGACGCGGACACGAACGTGCAGGTGGGCAATTTCGTACCCGACGCCGACCCGGAGTCCACCACCAGCATGGTGAACCCCGACACCGATGCGGGCACCGTGTCCGAAGGCATCGAGGACGCGAATCACAACGGGCGCATCGACGACGGCGAGACGGACCCCAACGACCCCTCCGACGACCTCCAGAACACCGACGCTGACAGCGATGGCCTCACAGACGCCGATGAGCTCCTGGCGGGCACCGATCCGGCGGACGCCGACACGGACAACGACGGAGTGCCTGACGGCCTCGACGGCACTACCGACGTGGACCGCGACGGCCTCATCAACGCCTTGGATCCCGACAGCGACGGTGATGGCATCCTCGATGGCACCGAGCGAGGCGTGGTCGAGCCCGGCCCTGATACCGACGTGGCGGCGGGCAACTTCGTCCCCGATGCGGACCCGGAGACCACTACCAATCCCAACGATGCGGACACCGACAACGGGACCGTGGCCGACGGCATCGAGGACAGCAACCGCAACGGGCGCGTGGACGAGGGCGAGACGGACCCGAACAACCCGGCCGACGACGTGGCGGACGGGATTGTGGACAGCGACGGCGACCAGCTCAGCGACCAGGTCGAGGAGTTCCTCGGGACCGACCCGCGGGACGCGGACAGCGACGACGACGGCGTGCTCGACGGCTACGAAGATGATCCGTCCCTGGACACCGACGGCGACGGCCTCATCAACGCCCTGGACCCGGACAGCGACGGAGACCGGATCCTCGATGGGACCGAGCGCGGCCTGATCCGTGAGGACCTCCACCCGGACACGACGGTCGGCGCTGGCAATTTCGTCGGAGACCAGAACCCGGCGACGACGACCAGCATGGTCAACCCAGACACCGACGGCGGCTCCGTGTGGGACGGAGTCGAGGACGCCAACCAGAACGGTCGCATCGACGTGGGTGAACGCGACCCCAACGATCCCGCCGACGATCTTACCGGCGACGCCGACAGCGACGGTGACGGACTCGCCGATGACCTCGAGGAGCGCTTCGGCACGGACCCGGCGGACGGCGACTCCGACGACGACGGATTGGGTGACGGCGTGGAGGGCACCGCCGACAGCGACGGAGATGGCATCGTGGACGCGCTGGATCCGGACAGCGACAACGACGGCATTCTGGACGGGACCGAGGCCGGTGTGACCGAGGACACGGCCCCGGTCGACACAGACACGGACTCGCCGAATTTTGTGCCCGACGCAGACCCCTCTACGGTCACGGACCCCCGCGACCCGGACACCGACGGCGGCTCGGTGTCCGATGGTGTCGAGGACGCGAACCACAACGGCCGCGTAGACACCGGGGAGAAGGACCCTCTGGACCCCTCGGATGACGTGCCCGGCGGCAACGTGCCCGAAGGCAACAACGGTACCAGCGGCGACGGTGACTCGAACCTGGATGCAGGCGCCGACGATTTCCGCCCCTATGTGTTGGGCAGCGGCGGATGCTCGGTGCCGTCAGCGGCGGCTCCAACGGGTGGACTCGGGGCCCTGGCGCTCCTCGTCCTGCTGGCGGTCCGTCGGCGGTTCTGAGCGAATAGCGCTGGTTCTACGTGCCGGGGTGGATTTTTACATGAAATTCCGGCATGGTTCACGTGACGCCCCCACAGTGGGGGTGCTCAATCCTGGGGGGGATAGAGCAAGGGACGCGATATGGATCTATTGCGCCGCGCCGTCACGGAGCTTGCCGTGCTGGTCGCCGCCGAGCAGGACGAGGCGTGGACGCCCGTCGCCCGTCGATTCTGTCGCCTCCTCGGCCGTCCCGAACTCCTCAGCGACACAGTCATGGAGCTCGTAGTCGACGTCATCGTTCTCGACGAGCGCGTCGACTTTCTGATCGAGACCCGCGCCGTAATCTTCGCGCTGGTCGAGATGCTGATGTGCTCCGGTGAGTGGGCGCAGCTGACGGCGCTGGCGCAGGTGTTGATGGCGGTGTCGATGCAGGATGCACTTCACGAGGATTGGCGCTCCGGCACCGGTTGCTGGATGGGCCTGGCCATCTCCCCCCTCGCCGTATCCAAGGCCTGCGAGTTCCTTCCGGTGCTGCACCCCGAGCGCCAGCCGTGGTTGCCCGAATTCGTCGCGCACTACACGAACCATCCCTCGCATTCGTTTGGACGTCTGCACTTTCTGCCCATGTCCGCGCAGTCCAAAGAGCTGCTCTCGGTGGTGTTGTCCGCGTTGGGGCTGAGGAACCCGGACGAGTTCGTGCTGACCACAGACACCCCGGCCGGGTTGCCCACGCGCGCACTCGACTCTCCCATCCAGGTCTCTTCGCCTGTCCACATCTGATCGGGCTGCCGACTCTGTGCAGCCGTCACGCCGCGCCGTCAGGTGCGAAGCGTGTTTCGCAGCGCGCGACGGCGATGTCGTGATCCCAGCGCCGATCGCGGACAGTTCGCGTCCGATGTCGACGTGGAGGAATTCTACTCCATACTGCCCCGAAGGCCGATGTAGTGGTTGTTCCGGGGCTTTGGCTCCGTGGTGGCACGACGGTTGCGGTAGGGGCTGCCGGGTGACTCGCTGGTCACCGCAACGCCAGTCAATAGGAGTAGACATGAAGACTTCCCTCACCACGCTGATCACCATCCTTGTCCTGGGTCTCGCCGCGGCCGGCCTTTCTGCCTGCGGAGGCGCAAACGTGGGCGACCATGTTGGCGGCGGCGGTGTCGGCGACACCATCGGTGGCGACGAGCACACCGGGGAACCCGTCAAAGGCGAGTTCGCGGTGACGGGCACCTGGGATCTCAGCTCACCCATCAGCGCGGACCGCACGGTGGGGGACGCGTTTGCGGACGCCCTGGTCCTGAAGTTGGCGGAGAAGATTCCGTCCGAGTCGGCGGTGGAGAAGGTGGACGCCGTCGTCCGGCCCGTGATCAAACGTGAGGTCGACGGGAACGCCCCGGAGGCGCTTAGGCCGGACAGCGAGTTGATGCGGGCGCTTACGGCGACGCTGGCCTCCGTGGAGGTCCTGTCCGAGCTCCAGCTCCAGGACGGCGGGTTGACGAACGATTTGCGCGGGACGGAGCGGATTGTCGCCTTTGGGTTCTCCCACGACGGACAGTCCTTCATGGTGACCCCCGACGAGATTACCCAGGACCTCGGTGTTCATGTGGAGGCGAGCTGGGCTGCCCAGGCGGAGGGCGACGGTCGGTCCATCGATGTGGAGAACCACCGCTTCGAGCTCCGGTTTGGCGACCTGGTCCTCTGGTTGCTCACCAACGTTTTGGAGCAGGCCAATGCCCCGTTGGTGGACGCGGTGACCGAGTCGCTCGAGTGTCAGGTCATCGTCGGCGCATTGCTGGACGGACGCGAGGGCCTGTTTGTGGAGGTCGGCGGCCGCGAGTATGGCTTTGACGCCCAGGAGCTCGGCAGCCATTGCGAGACCGCGCGCGGCCTGCTCGTGGACCGCGCGCTGGGCATGTTTGCGCTGGACGCCAAGGTCGAGGTGGGCGGCACCGTCACTTTCCTGGACGACGACGGAGACGACCGCGCGGACCGGCTCATCAGCGGCCCGGACTACGGCGGTTTTGTGGGCGTGGCGCCTGAGTTCATCGCGCCGAGGCTCTCAGTTTCGTTTGAGGCGACGCGCGTCGAGTAGGCGCCTGGCCGGTCGCGGCCCGTGAACTCCTCCAAACAGCACGGGCCAGGATTCGGGCGGACTATTGGAACGTGGCCTTCTCGGACTCCAGCACGCGGACCAGGTCCTGGTCCTCCATCGCGCGGGCAAACGCGATGGCGAGGTCGATGTCCCGGTTCGCAGCGTCAAAGGAGAACCCCGCGGCTTCCAGCTGCGCCAGCAGACTCAGCAACAGCGTCACCTCCTGGAGGTCGGGGGCGCAGAGGGCGGCGTCGAGGGCCGAGGTAACGGACGCCTTCTTTGCCGAAAGGTCGGAGGCGGAAGGCAGCAGGAGCAGGCCATAACGCCGCGCTATGGCTACGCGGTCCAGACGGTCGGCGCGCAGGTTGGCGCTGACGGCGGCGTCGAGCCTGTCTTGCCCGCCTGGGGGCGCGTCGACCGCGGCGTTCTTTTCTGCGAATCGGGTCAGGTCATCCAGAAGGACCTGGCCAAGAAGTTCGTCGTCATGGGCCTTGATGGCGAGTTCATGCGCTGTCGTCAGCTCGCCGGTGGCGTCGCGCTGTGCGATGACCTTGAGCTCGGCGACGCGCAGGAGGGACTGGGCGGCTTGCCGGAGGTCGCCGCTGTCCAGGTAGGTGGCGGCCGCCGATGTATAGAGTTCAATCGCATCGTCCAGTTTGCCCTGGCTCTGGTAGACCAGCCCTGTGTAGCGGGTCGTGAGCGCCTCCTGCGCGGGCGTCGCCTCGGTCTCTCCGGCGCCACTGTCGCCGCGGGATGCGGACAGGGCTGCGACGAACGGCTCGAAGTTTCCGGTCGCCAGGTGAACTTCGGCCAGGCCGAGCAGCAGGCTGCGCTTGCTCTGTGGGTCCTGCTCGGCGTCGGCAGCTGCGCTGAGGCCGGTGATGGCGCCGCGGGTATCGCCGGCGGCGAGCAAGGTCGCCGCGCGGGCGAGATGGCGACGCCAGGTCACCTCGCCGGACGCGCCGTCCCATCCTGCGGCGTCTAGCGCAGCAAGGGCCGCAGCGTGGTCTCCAAGCTCGTACGCGGCGCCCGCCCGGAGCAGGTGGGTGGCCGGTGTGGCGGCGTCGCCGAGGACCGCAGGGACGTCCAGCAACCAGCCCGCCTCGATCGCCAACGCGGCGCGGACGCGTGGGTCGGCGTCTTTCTCCAGCGCGACCAAGGCGCGGTCCAGCTGTCCGCGCAACGCGGCGAGCAGGGCGACCACATCAGCGGCCTTGGTGACCGTGAGGCTTCGCGGGGCCCAGAAAGGGGTGCGCACTATCCGCGCGCCGGACTCGATGGTGTACCCGTCGGGTGTGCAGGTGACGCGGTGCATGGGCGCTCCCCAGGCGATTGGGCCCACGGATAACGTGGTCAGGCGGACGCGCAGGTCGTCGCCGAACTCCGGAGGGCACTCGGTCCCAAGCTCGACCTCCAGCGGTGCGCTGTCGATCGCGGGCGCGTTTGCGCCAACGCGGACAAGGGTGGCGGGGCCGGAAGATGTATCGCGAAGGTACGCTGTGCGCGCGGCCCCGCTCTGCCGAAGGTGGCCGACCACGCGGGTGCTCGGGGCGCCCGGACCTGCGCGCACAATCACAAAGCGATCCTCGTCCGTTGTCCCCGTCGGGAAGTGTCCCTCGTAGCTGTCGCCGGTGGTCTTGCCCGTGGCCACGGCGGGCCGGATGTAGGCGCCGCGGGGCGCAACGTCCAGGGCGGTGGCGCCGCGCACGCGGGCACCGT